>DATDHK010000480.1:0-8038 GCA_036521635.1 Bryobacteraceae bacterium
GATACCGCCACGCTGAACCTTCTGGCGAGTTGGCGGCGTGAAGATTCTTCGCCCACGCCGGATCAAGTTCGGGCGGCTGAAGAGGAGCTGCGCGAATTCAAGCGAGCAATGAATGAAAACCGGGCTTTGACAGGAGAACCCATCCTGTATCCGTGAGCCACATCGTCTTTCTCGACTCCGGTCCGCTCGGTCTTGTCACGCATCCGCAGTATGGTTCCGCTGAAGTCGTTGAAGCAACCAATTGGCTTTCTCGAAGCATAGTCGCTGGTAGTTGCGTGATCGTGCCGGCGATCGTCTACTACGAACTGAAGCGTGAACTCTTACGTGCACGAAAAATCTTAAGTCTCGGCAGGCTGACGCATTTGTTAATGCGACCCCAGATCGCTATCTTGGCCTGTCGGATGAAGCATTACGATTGGCCGCTGAACTCTGGGCGCAGTCGAGGCAAAAGGGCAGACTAACTGCCGATCCCAAAGCTCTCGACATCGATGTCATCATTGCCGCACAAGTTCTCTCCGTGTACCGACTTTTCCGATCTCGTAGTCGCGACTACGAATCCGAAACATCTGTCGCAGTTCGTCGTAGCCAAACACTGGAGCGAAATCGTTACCTGAGAAAAGGACCAGCCGAGCGCGGAGCTTCCTTTGGTCAACCGCTGCTAGGATAGTCGAGGTACATCATATGAACATCCAGGGAAAAGTTGCGTTAGTTACCGGCGGGGCATCCGGATTGGGTGCGGCCGTCGTCCGGATCATTGTCAGCGCGGGCGGGCGCGTCATGATTTTGGATTTGAACGAAAAGGCCGGGCAGGCGCTGGCCGGCGAGTTGGGCGACGCCGCGCGATTTGTGCGGGCCGACGTCAGCGATCCGGGCGAAGTGGAACAGGCGGTGAAAGCCACTACCGGCGCTTTCGGAGCGCTGCATATTTGCGTGAATTGCGCGGGCATCGGCGATCCGCAGAGAATTATCGGCAAAGAGGGGCCGGCCGATCTGGCGATATTCACGAAAGTCATCCGGGTGAACCTGATTGGAACGTTCAACGCCGCGCGCCTGGCGGCGTGGGCGATTTCCAAAAACGAACCCAATGCGGACGGCGAGCGCGGCGTCATTATTAATACAGCCTCGGTGGCGGCGTTCGATGGACAGATCGGGCAGGCGGCTTATTCGGCATCCAAGGGAGGCATCGTGGGTCTGACCCTGCCGCTTGCGCGCGACTTGTCGAGCGTGGGGATTCGAGTCATGACGATAGCGCCCGGCTTGTTCGATACTCCGCTGCTGGCGGGATTGCCGGAAGACAGGAGAGCGTCGCTGGGCGCGATGGTTCCGTTCCCCAAACGGTTGGGTAAGCCGGAAGAGTTTGCGCTGCTGGCCAGGCAGATCATCGAGAATCCGATGTTGAACGGCGAGGTGATCCGGTTGGACGGGGCGATCCGGATGGCGCCGAAGTAATCCCCGGGAATTTCAACGATTCCCGAGCAAGGCCGATTTAC
This sequence comes from Bryobacteraceae bacterium, assembly GCA_036521635.1. Lineage (GTDB taxonomy): Bacteria > Acidobacteriota > Terriglobia > Bryobacterales > Bryobacteraceae > Palsa-89. The sequence goes on from DATDHK010000480.1 coordinate 1,491, forward strand.
CAATCGGCGGCCGGATACCATCCTGCCCTACGTGGCGCGGAAGGATGGTGATCGAGAGCGCCCCAATCAATGCCACCGCCAGTACGGCGCCCATGGCAAAAGTGTAGTTCGCCGAGTGATCGCGAAGCACCGCGACCAGATAGGGGAACCACGTTTGGCCAATCGTATTGACGGGCAGAATGACGGCCATCGCGCGAGCCAGCGAATTTACTCCAAACTGCTCCGCCGCCATCAGCGGGATCAGCATGTAGTCGGCGCCCATTCCGAAACCGAATAAGATCGCGAACACGTAGAGATACATTTCGTTCGCCGGACGCACCAGCAGCAGAATCGGTATGGTCGCGGTCACCAGAAAATATGTGGCGGTCATCACCCATTTTTTCGAGAAGCGATCCGACAAGCCGCCGATGAGCAGCCGCCCTCCGATGCTCGACCACAGAATCAGCATGGAAGCTTTCTGCCATGCGCCGTCCACCATCGGTCCCTTCTCGAAGCCTTGATCGAGGAACAGGAATTTCATGTGAAAATTGACGGCCCCGATGGAGCCGATGGAGCAAAAGCTTCCGATCAGGAGCAGCCAAAACGATCCGCTACGGAGCAACTGCCGGAATGTATGAGACTGGATCTTCGATTCGGCGTGCGGCTCGGCGGTCCCATCGGGATTCTGGCCGATGTCGGACGGCCTGTCCTTAAGAACGAACAGCACCAACGGCCACGCCAGCAAGATCAAGCCCGCCAGCGCCAACAGGGCGATGTGATACCCGAATCGCTGCGTTAGCGGCTTCACCAGATACGAACCGAGCGAACCCATCAGCCCCACGCCGACGTAAACGATTCCCATGGCCTTCCCGCGATTGAGCCGAAACCAATGCGAGACGATCAACTGATGTGGAATCGGACCGGACAGAATGTAGCCGACCGTGTAGATCACCCAGAAGCCGTAGTAAACGAGAAGCGTGCCGCCCATGTTGGCGAAACCGGCGAACGCGACGATGGTGAGCACGGTTCCCACCAGGATCAGTTTGCGGGGACTGAAACGATGGATGACGATGGGTCCGAACCAGATGGTGAACGCGGCGGCGAGCGGGAATCCAAGTATGATATCGGAGCGCGACCAGCCAAAGTCGCGCTGGAAATAGTCGTAGAAGAATCCGATGTTGTAATACGGAATGCCTACCGAGAGGCCGAACGTGAAGAAGGCCGCGGCGGCGATCCACCAGCCGAAGAACTTGCGCTGCATAGGATACATTGTGGCATGGCGGTGAAACGGTGGTTGGTGGTAGGTGGTGGTAGGAATATATGAACAAATACTTGAGACGCGGGTTAATCGGCCTGATCGGGGGTCTGCTGGCGGCCCTTCCATTGGCGGTTACACAGGAGACTTTGCTCACCGGCATTCTGCTTGCGATTTTGACCGGAGCGGTGTACGCAATCGCCTTCCGCGTCACGCCGCGAGCATACGCGGATAGCGCCATGACGGCGGCTGCACTGGGTGTGCCGGCGTGGGTCGTCTTCGGCGTCATTTTATTTCCTCTGTTCGCCGGCGAGATGCCCGAGTGGTCGAACGAGGGCATGCGCCGGCTGTTTCCGGAACTGATCGGCTGGGTCTTGTATGGCGGCGCGCTGGGATTGATCGGCCAGGCGTTGAACGATCTCGCGCTGGCGAAATTGGGTCCCGAACCCGAGCGTCCCCGAGCTGCGCCGCCGGCGCCGAAACACATCGTCATTCTGGGCGGTGGATTCGCGGGGATGACCACGGCGCAAAATCTGGAAGACGTCTTTGGCGCCGACCGGTCCGTTTCGTTCACATTGGTGAGCGAGACCAACGCGCTGTTATTTACGCCGATGCTGGCCGAAGTGGCCGGCAGCAGCCTGGAGCCCAGTCACATCAGTACGCCGCTCCGCACCAGCTTGCGGCGCACGCAGGTGGTGCGCGGGAAAGTCAGTGAAGTCGATTTGGAATCCCGCAAGATCGGTATCGCGGTGGAAGGCGGGGCCACGCGCGAGTTGGCCTACGACCATATAGTGTTCGCGCTGGGCGCCGTTTCGAACTACCTGGGGATGCGGAATGTGGAGCAACTGGCTTTCGATTTCAAGTCGCTGCTGGACGCCATCCGCATTCGAAATCACGTGATCGACATGTTCGAGCAGGCCGACCGCGAGAACGATGCGGAACTGCGGCGCGAGATGCTCAGCTTTGTGATCGCGGGCGGAGGATTCGCTGGCGTGGAGCTGGCGGGAGCGCTCAACGATTTCTCGCGCGGCATTCTGGCGGATTATCCGAACATCAATCCCGAGGACGTGCAGGTGGTGGTGGTTCATGCGCGCGATCGAATCCTGCCGGAGCTGAGCGAATCGTTGGGGCGCTACGCGCAGGAGAGTATGGCGCTGCGCGGCGTTACGTTCCGGCTGAATTGCCGCTTGAGCGACTGCCAGCCCGGGAACGTCGTGCTGAGCGATGGACAGATTCGCGCGCGAACGTTGGTGTGGACCGCGGGTACGGCGCCCAATCCTCTTCTCAAAACTTTGCCCGTGGAGACAGACCGGCGCGGGGCGGTGATTGTCGAAAGCACCATGGCTATCGCGGGACACGCGGGCGTGTGGGCCGTGGGCGATTGCGCGGCGCTCAAAGATGGAAAGACCGGCAATGCCTGTCCGCCTACGGCGCAGTTCGCGTTGCGCGAAGCGCGGACGCTGGCCCGGAACATTCGGGCCGCGATTCAGGGCCGGGCGCTGCAACCTTTCCATTTCGATTCACTGGGCGCGCTGTGCGTGGTTGGTCATCAAACGGCCTGCGCCGAGCTTACGGTTCCATTTGCGCGGCAGAAGTCGATGCGCTTCCGCGGGTTGCTGGCTTGGCTGCTGTGGCGCGGCATCTATCTTGGAAAATTGCCCGGCCTGGAGCGCAAGGTTCGCGTGCTGACGGACTGGGTGATCGAACTGTTCTTCCCGCGCGATATCGTTCAAACCATCGAGTTGAAATAACCATGCCGATCAACGCTTCTCATCGCGCTTTGCCAATTGTGGCTTGCAGCGTAGCCGGACTCCTGGGCGGCGTGGCTTTGATGGCCAGCACGCATGCCAACGTCGTTGCCGGGCCGGTGGCCGGCGCCGTTTTTGGCGCGGTGTTCGCTATCGTGTTCGCGAACCGGGCCACGGACCGCGGATCGGGTTTGCTTTGGGGGCTGGGCTACGCGCTTTTGCTGTGGCTGGCGGTGGTGCCCGGCGCGCAAGTTGTCTCCGCTAATCTTTCGAGCACGTTTGAAACTCAACGCGACAATTTTCCGGAATTGGCAGCCTACCTGGTTTGTTTCGGAATGCCGCTGGGTATTGTGCTCGGAACTTTGGGGGGCTGGCGAAATCGCGCGGCCCTGGAGTCCATCGGCTACGCGCGCGCGATCGTCGTCGGCGGCATCGCCGGAATCGTGGGAGGTTGGGCATTTGGAAAATGGATGGAGCAAGTCGATTTCTATCCGGCGATCGCTAATTTGGTTGGGTCTGCTTCGCCCGCGGTTGGCGAGACGCTGCACATTCTTTTCGCCGCGATTATTGGCGCAAGCTTCGGCGTTCTGTTCCAGCGCGACGTGCGCGGCTACGGCTCCAGCATGGCTTGGGGCATGGCGTACGGAATTTTCTGGTGGTTTCTTGGTCCGCTCACGCTGATGCCGCTCTGTTTGGGAGAATCCCTCGATTGGTCGTTCACACACGCCAGCGATCTCTTCGGCTTGCTGATTGGCCACATCGTTTATGGACTCATCGTGGGCCTGCTTTACGCGGTTGCCGACCGCTTGTGCATCCGTTTTCTGACGGAGTCCGACCCGATTCACCGCGAGCCGGAGGGGCCCGGGGTTCGCCTCATCCGATCCGTGCAGTGGGGCGCGTTGGCGGGACTCGCCGGCGGATTGCTATACGCTCTGGTGCTGGTTGCAACGGGATCTCTCGGACAAATCGCCGCCATTGTTGGCGGAACGTCATCCGCGCTGGGACTGGTGGTCCACTTGTGCATCAGCGTGGCGGTGGGCATCAGCTACGGTATTTTGTTTCGGCGCGAAGCTCCGAACCTTGCTTCCGGAATTGCGTGGGGATTGGTTTACGGGCTTATCGGTTGGTTTGTGGGACCACTCACGCTTTTTCCGATCGCTCTGAAGACCGGCGGATTGTGGACGACAGCCGCGGCCGACGCTCAGTTCCCGTCGTTGGTTGGGCATTTGATTTATGGAGCCGTCGCGGCGGCGGCGTTCTGGCTGCTGGAACGGCGGCATAGCGATTGGCTGTTGCTGGATCCGCGAATCGCCGCGCGGGAAGAGCGGTTGCGCCGGCCTTTGGGGACGTCGGCGCCGGCGTTGTGGTTGTTTGTACTGGGCATGGGGGTTCTGCTGCCGATTCTGCTCGCATAATTTGATTTGTGGGGCAGGTTGGTAACCTGCCGCCGATTGAAAAATCGGCCTTTGAAGGCCTCTTGCAAATGGCGAAGGCCGATTTTCAATCGGCGGCAGGATACCATCCTGCCCCACTAGAAGTTCGCCAGGGGCTTGCCCTTCAACTTGTAGTCGTTGTCGCTCAACTTCGAGCATAGCTCGACCTTGTCAAACCGGACGTCGATGCCTTGCTGCCAGCCGTCGGGCTTGATTTGCAGGGCTTTCGGGTAGGTGACCTTCTCCAGCAGGAAATAATCCGAGTAGGTCACGATAGCGGAACCCACGCCGGTAGCGGTGGCAATCCGGACGCGCTGCGGCCGCAGATGGTCGTCGAGGCCGATAGAGATCTTCTCCGTGCCGCCTTCCGCCACCAGCGCGAACTCGTCGCCCGGGGCCGGGAGATCGTGGTTCGCCAGCATCTTGAACTGCGGATTCTCCAATCGTCGAATTAAGGCGGCCAGTTGATAGTCGCGAATCAGACCGAAGTTGGTCGGCAAATCCTGAACGTCCTGTCCCTTCACGCGCTTGCTCACTTTGTATTCGCTGCCGGCGAAAGCCACCTCATGCAACACTCCATCGCCGGCCCGCACCTGAAATAACGCGCGGTCCTGTTTGTTGCGCATCGCCAGCGTCCAGCGCAGGCTCTTGCCGTCGCGTGTGCCGATGGTGGTGCTGCCCACGGCTTGAACCGAGGCCAGCGCTTTGAGCCCGTCCTCGCCGCCGATCGCGCTCCGGACCTTCCGGAAAAGCTCTGCTCCGAAAATTTCCTGGGTCTTGCGATCGGGTTCCAGGACGGCTGAAACCGGCGTTGTCTTGTCCGCTTCCACGCTGGTTGTGCTTTGCGAGCCGATGTAGCCGGCTTTTTTGAAATCGATGGTCCAGGCGCCGGCCGACAGTCCTCGCACCTCCATGGTCCCGCTCTGGGTAGGTCCGAGCGCCGTGCCGTTGAGAGTAATTTCGCATTCCGACGGCGCGCACGTGAGCGCCAGCGTGCCCGTCGATTTCTGAGCGGCGGGCACCGACGCAACGGTGGACCTGACGCTGCTATTAATCAGTTTCAGCATGTCTTCCGATGCGCCGGCCGCTTTGAGATTTTCGATCTGTTCGGAAGACGGCAAAAAGCTCAGCCCGCGCGCCTGAATCGCTTCCCGGCGCCGCCGCAAGGGGATCGCATTTTCTCCCAAAAGACGGCGCAATTGTTCGAACGTGAAAGGCGCGCCAGTGAGAAACGGGTCGTTCTTTGGCCGCGCCGCCGCCTGCGCTCGAGGCAGGCTTTGAGCTGGGGAAAAACCGGCAGATACTGCCGCGAGCAAGACGGCCGTCTGCAATAACCGGCAAGCTCGTTTCATCCGCACTCTACTTCATTTCCTCCTCGGCGTCTTGGGCGCTCCGGATTTTTTTCTTCCACAGTTTAGCTTCGGCGCTGGCGGGGTTCGCCGCCAAAATCTGATTTACCAGCCTCATGGCCCGGGTGTACGCGCCCGCCTGCCACGCCGATTTGACTTGCGCGAGCAAGGCCGTTTCATCCAATGTGGGAATCGCCGGGGTTGCGGGCGCGGATGGCGCAGCGGCCGTAGCCGGGACGGTGGCCGGCAACTGAGCGTTTGCAGGCGTAACCGTTTCGATCCTTCGCACATTTGCCGCGGGGGCGGGCCGTTTGTTCTGCGAAGCGCGGATATTTTGCCGGGAAAGCAACGTCACGAAGGCACAGATCGCGAGCACGGCGGCGATCGAATAGACGATCAGGCGCTTTCGGAACAGGCTCGATCGCCCTGCCCGCGCAACCACCGGAATCGCGGCGGCCGGCTTCGGCGCAGGAGGCTGCGTTGCAACCGGTGGCGGCGCGGGCGCCGCGATCACGGGGACTGGGGTGGGGCGCGCCACCGCCGTATGTTCGGCATCCAGTTGCCGGATAATTCCACGCAAGCCATCCGCGAATTCGCCGGCGGTTTGCAGGCGCTGGTCGCGATCCTTATTCAACGCGCGGGCAACAAGCCGATCCAAAGCTCTGGGAATTTCCGGCGCCGCCTTCCGAAACGATTCAAGCTCTGTATGTACGATCTCGCGAGGAATCAGGCCGGCCGGCACTTGAAACGGATACTTCCCGGCCACCCATTCGTATAGCACCAG
>DATDHK010000481.1:0-5164 GCA_036521635.1 Bryobacteraceae bacterium
GATTTTCAATCGGCGGCAGGATGCATCCTGCCCTACAAGGTTGCGCCGGCCTTGCGCAGCGCGGCTGCCATATCCGAATAGCCGCGCCGCAGAGCCAGTTTCAGCGCGGTGTTCCCCTGGGCGTCGCGCGCGTTCACATCGGCGCCGGCTGCGATCAGCAGATTCGCGATCCGCGGCGAATACGCCACGTGCTTCTCATTGTCGAATTCTTTCGGCCCGTCGACGGACTGCATCAGCGCCGTCCGCCCACTCTTCGTTTTCCGGTTCACGTCCGCGTTCTTCTGCAGCAGCAGTTGCGCCGCATCGGCCTCGTATTGTGTCGCGGCCAGAATCAGCGCCGTCTCGCCGTTCCGATTCGCGGCGTTTACATCCGCGCCTTTTTCCAGCAGCGCCCAGCCGTTGCGCCGCTGCCATCCACGAATAAAGAACCTGGCGGCATGCAACAAAGCGGTATTGCCTTCGTCGTCGCGCGCATCCACGTCGACGCCCTTTTCCAGCAGCAGACCCAGCGCGGGGTTGCCTTCGCGCGCCATCAGCATAAGCGCCGTCACCCCGCGCATGTTCTTGAGCCGCGGACCGGCGCCCTTCTCGAGCAACAAATGGATCAGCGGCTTGCGCTCTTCCTGCCAACTGAACTTAGACGCCGCCGCTCTCATCAGAACCGTGTTGCCATTGTGGTCCACCGCATTCGCATCGGCGCCGTGATCCAGCAGCGCCTTCACGGTCTCAGACTGATAACGGTCGGCCGCCACCATCAGCGCCGTCTCGTTTCCGGCGCCCGCAAGGTTGGCGGACGCGCCGTGCTCCAGCAACAGAATCGCTTTGTCCGCGGAGTACTCGTTATCGGACGCAATCATCAGCAGGGTGCGGCCTTTGTCATCCAAAAGATTCGGATCGGCCCCTTGCTCCAAAAGAGCCTTCGCGGTTTCGATGCCGCCGCCCTCGATGGCGCGCAACAGCGCACGGTTGCGCGCGCCCTGCCAGAACGCGGCGAGGTCCGCAATCTTCGCTCCTCGATCGATCAAAAACTTTGCGCGTTCGAGATAGCCTTCGCGAGCCGCGCGGTCCGCCGCAGTGCGACCCTTGTTGTCCATGGCGTTCAGGTCCGCGCCTTTCTCCGCCAAGAGCTTCATCATATTGATCGACTGTTCGTCCCACTGCACCGTAGCAGCCACCATCAGCGCTGTTGCACCGGTACTGTCGCGTGCATTTACGTTGGCGCCTTTTGCGATCAGCAACGGAAGCCGGTCATCTTTCCCCAGCCGCGCCGCCAGCATCAATCCAGTTCGGCCATCTTTCAAGCGCGCGTTTACGTCTGCGCCTTTGTCGAGCAGAAACTCGATGAGGCCCGGCTGGTCCGCCCACAGGTTAAGCACCTTCAACAGCGGCGACCAGCCTGCATTGTCGCGCGCATTCACGCCCGCGCCCCGCTGCACCAGCAGACGCGCCATGCCTTCATCCGCGCCGACGACCCTGTATTCCGATGCCGATCCTTCCATCGTCAGCAATAGCGCTGTGCGGCCGGCTTGATCGCGAGCGCTGACATCGGCGCCCTTATCGAGAAGCGCATCTGCAACGGCTTGATAGTCGCGCTTGAGCCCTTTGGGCTCATCGGCCGCGGGCCGCCGGATCGCGGAAACCGCTCGCATGAGGGGCGTCTGGCCGGTCTCATCGCGAACATTCGGATTGGTCCCGCGCGCCAGCAAAGTCCGCACATGCGCGATGTCTCCCTGCCACGCCGCGCGGCAGAGCGGCTCCTTGGGTCCGTTGATTTGCGCAGTGGCGCTGCATGCCAAAATTGCTAGCCAAAGCTTGCGTGCCAACTTTGATGGTAAACTGCTTCAGCTTTCGGTATCCCCTTACTTTCTATACCGCATTGCGGTATACTATTGAATAGTGGATGAGGGGATTGAACTCACGGTTCTGCAGTTGCCGAAGTTCAAAGCCGAAGCCACGCGCGTGATCGGAGCGGACGGCATCGGCGCCGTGGCTACCTAAGCGTGGAGGCGCCCGAATCATTTATGTGTACGTTGTGATCGCCGCCCGTATCTACCTGCTCCGCTGTTACTCGAAAAATGTCAAAGCCGATCTGACCGGAGGTGAAAAGAACGAACTTCGGCAAATCGCGGTTTGTCTAAAAGGAGTGCAATAGAATGCCAAGGAAAGCGGCTGCGAAGAAGACAACCTTTGGCGCGGATCTGATCGAAGGAATGAAGCTGGTCCTGGCGCACCAGCGCGGCAAAATTGAACTGGAGCAGGTTTGGCCGAAGCCGATCGACGTCAAAGCCATTCGCAAGCGGGTGAAAATGTCGCAAGCCGAATTCTCGCGAACCTACCGCATCAGCAAACGCGCTTTGCAGGAGTGGGAGCAAGGCGGGCGTCAGCCAGACTCGGCCGCGCGCGCTTACCTGACCGTTATTGCGAAAGAGCCGGCTGTAGTGCGCAGGGCGCTCGCGAGTGAATGAAATGGAGAGCAGTTCAACACTTAGCGTGCGCGACCATTTCGCGAATCGCATCCAGTACCAGCTCCGGCTCATCCAAGTGAATCCAGTGGCCACTCTTCTCAGCGACGATATGCGCCCCACGTGAAGAATGCCGGGCCATTGCAGCGCGCTCCGCAAGCTGAGCCGCCGTGGAGTTCGAAGCCGATAGCACCACCACGGGAATATCCGGCGGTGGATCCATCAACGCCGCAGCTTCCGCCGCGCTCTGCGGCAGGGACTTGAAGTATTCGCTCATTCCCAGGAAGCCCTTGGGCTGGCGCCAATGCGCCTGGATCATCGGCCAGGTCTCGCGAGGCATCTTCTGAACTTCTCCCACCAGGCGCGATAGCGTGGATTCGGCCCGGCCGCTGCTCAAGCGCGCGACCAGCTTCGGTATGGTGCGGCCTCCCGCGGAAAGAATCCTCAGACTCACGCGAACGATTCCCAATCGCGCCAGCAGCGCTCCCCGCCGGGCGAGCCGCGCGCCCCATCGCAAGATTCGAGCCTGCTCTTCCGATGGCCGCATCCACTCGCTGGCCGGCAAAGGATCCACCAACACCAAACCCGCCACTTCGTCCGGATACATGGTTGCGTAGGCGCGCACCAGCATGCCTCCGTAGGAATGGCCGGCGAGCACGTAAGGTCCGGACACGCCGGCGGCATTCAGCAACTCGTGAAGTTCATCGGCCAGGCGTGACGTTACGCGAGGCGTGGCGGCGGAATCGCTCCAGCCCAGCGATGCGCGATCGTAACTGCACACGCGAGTGAAGCGGGCAACCTCCGCATGAATATTCGTCCAATTCAAGCAAGACGCCGCGATGCCGGATTCCAAAATTACCACCGGACTGCCGGACCCGGATTCCATCAGATGCATCCGCCGCCCGCCCACATCCACCAGTCGTCCGGGCGGAGGATAGTCGCGCCGATCGATTCTGCTGCCGATGTATTGATAGAGGACAGCCGCAGCGACGGCGCCAATCAGACCGGCACAAAGGATGACTAGCGCAAGCCCCACGAAGATTAGAAGGCCTTGCGCGGAATCGTGAACCGGACAGTAGTGCCTTGGCCGGATTCCGAGATCAGCCAGATGCGCCCGCCGTGATTCTCCACGATTCGCTTGGCCAGCGCAAGACCCATTCCCGCCCCCGGATATTTGTCGCCATGCAGGCGGCGGCCGAGAGCGAAGGCCTGCTCCCAATGCGCCGGTATGAGTCCGATGCCATTGTCGGCGATCGAAAAAATGAACCGGTCGGAACGTTCCTCGGCCGAAATTCGAATACGAAGCTGCTCACCGCTTCGGAACTTGATGGCATTGCCGATCACATGCCGGAACAACTGGCGCAGTTGGGACTCGTCACCCGCGATCGCCGCCGGCGGAACATCGCAGACAATGTGCGTGGTCTCCGGCAGTGCACCGAACTCTTCGACCGCGCTTGCGGCCAAGCGGCGGACATCGATCGGTTCGATTCGTTTTGCGCCATCGGCAAGGCTCGAGTAAGCCGCCAACCCTTGAACGACAGCTTCCAATTCCGCCGCCGGCCCTTGAAGATTTTCCAGCAAAGCGTTCAGGGCGTACTTCAGATTGCCGTCGGCATCCGCAAGCCGGCGCGCACAATCGCGGGCATCGGTGCGAAGATGTTGCGCCTCCAGAACCGCGCTCTCCAGCCGCAACGCGGTCCGGCGGCGCGATTCGCACAAGTAGCTGATCAGCACGCCTACCAGCGCGAGAGTCGCGAGATGCAGTCTGTCGTCCGGTTCGGCAATCCGAAATGAATGGACTGGAGGGAGCAGGAAATATGCGGCCGCGATCGAATTCAGCGCCGTGCTCAACAGGCCTGCTCCGAGCCCCCCGTACCAGGCGCCGATCAGAATCCAGGGCGCCAGCACAATGGGTGGAACACTCTGACCCACCCACGGGCGTAGAAGCTGCGCCGCCGAGATGGCCAGAATCGCGGTGATGCCCGCGATCCAATACCGGCGCAGATCGGGACGAAAGTATGTCGAAGGTTGCATGCCGCTCTCCTGTGAACAGGAGAACCGATTTTACCATTGGAGACAACGGGGGCTTGGGACTGGGGGCTGGGGACTTGGAGTTCGGAGACCCCAGTCCCCAGTCCCAAGTCCCGAGTTCTAGCCCCGCTTGCGCGAGTGCCGGAACTCGGCCAGCTTCTGTTGCTGCTCCGGCGTCAACGCCGGGTACAGCTTCGCGAACGCGTTAGCGCGGATCGCGGCCAATTGCCCCCGCTCGTTTCCTTCGGTTGCCGACAATTGCTGGATTTGATCCGAGTTTCCGGTCTTGATCGCCGCTTGCAGCGATTTGCGGGTCTCCCTCAGTTGCTGCCGGACCGGCTTGGCGGACTGGCCGGCTTCACGAAATATGGTCTGCGCCTGCGCTCTTTGGGCAGCCGTTAGATTCAGATAATTTGCGACCCTTCCCAGCTTGTGCCGGCCCTGCGCCCGCCCATCGGCTTGCGGCGCTTGGGCAAAGAGGCTGACGGCGCCGAGCGCTGCTACCGCGCTCCAAGCGGAAAGTTTGCTTGAAAAGATTTGCATTTGTACTTGGTCTCCTAACCATCAAAACGAGAACGGCCCCAAGAGGTTTAGCCTGAGGCCCAAAAAAGATTGAAAATCGAGCAAGTATATGTTAAATTTGCACATTGGTTCGCGAAAGGAGGGCGTAT
>DATDHK010000482.1:0-10243 GCA_036521635.1 Bryobacteraceae bacterium
GAAGGGCGTGAATTCGAAGCGCTGCGGCGTCTCGAAAGAATCGGCGGAATTCGGAAGCCCGTTGAGTTGCTGTCTTCCACATCTTCCCTGGAGCCGGGGATTTTCGGCATTCTGCGTCCGGTGCTGGTATTGCCCGCGGGCATCGCCGACCGGTTGGCGGACGCGCAGTTGGACGCGATCCTGGCGCATGAGCTGTGCCACGTCCGCCGCCGCGATAATCTCATCGCGACACTGCACATGCTGGTTGAGACCATCTTCTGGTTTCATCCCCTGGTGTGGTGGCTGGGCGCGCGCCTGGTGGAAGAACGCGAACGCGCTTGCGACGAAGAAGTGCTGCGGCTGGGCAGCGAACCGCAGGTCTACGCCGAAAGCATCCTGAAGGTTTGTGAATTCTACCTGGAGTCGCCGTTAGTTTGCGCGTCGGGAGTGACCGGCGCGGATCTCAAGAAAAGAATCGAGGATATCATGACACATCGTATTGGACACAAATTGGATTTTGCGCGAAAAGTTTTGCTGGCGGCTTTTGGAATGGCGGCCGTCGCGGGGCCCATCGTCATCGGCCTGATGAACGCGCCCGCGAGCCGCGCTCAGGAAAAGATGGTAACCGCTCCTAAAGAATTCGAGGTGGCATCCATCAAGCCCAGCGCTCCCGGTGGCCGCGGCGTACGCGTGCAAATGGCTCCCGGCGGAAGACTCGATGCGTCGAACATTACGGTCAAATTCCTTATCCAGCAAGCCTACGGCGTAAAGGATTTTCAGGTTATCGGAGGGCCGGGCTGGATCAACTCGGAGCGATACGATCTGGTGGCGAAGGCGGACGGCGATATTGGCAGGATGGAACAGATCAGGCCGCTGATCGAGAAATTATTAGCGGACCGGTTTCAATTGACGATTCATCGCGACACGAAAGAACTTCCGATCTATGCGCTGGTGGTGGGAAAGAACGGGCCAAAACTCAAAGAGAGCGAGGCGAATAATCAAGGCCCTCAAATACGGATGAACCGAGGGCTGATCAACGGTCAGGCAATGGGAATGGCGATGTTGGCGAGTCAGTTGTCGGTGCCGCTTGGACGCACGGTGTTGGACAAAACCGGCCTCACGGGGCAATACGATATCAAATTAGAGTTCACTCCGGAAGACGGACCCGGGCGTGGTCCGGGAGACGGTGCGGAAGCGGCGCCGCCGCCGGATGCTACCGGTCCTTCGATATTCACGGCGCTGCAGGAACAACTGGGGCTAAAGTTGGAGTCGTCGAAGGGGCCGGTGGAAATCATCATCATCGACCGCATCGAAAAGCCGACAGCGAATTAACGAGCGGTTGCGGTGAAGAAATTGCCTGACACTAACCGCTCCCTTACGGTCGCGGCTCGGAAGACATTTGTTTCGGGACGCCGGGTGCTGGTCCTGGTCTCGATTGTGTTTTTCCCGTTGTTTGGCGCCGAACAGCACGGGCTGGTGAAGTTTGGCGGCCTGCCATTGCCGGGCGCAACCGTAACGGCGTCGCAGGGCGAAAAGAAGCTGGCCGCGATCACCGATCAGCAAGGCCTCTATTCTTTCGCGGAGCTGCCGGACGGTGTCTGGACAATTCAAATAGACATGCTTTGCTTCGTGCCGATCAAACAGGATGTGCAGATGGCGGCCGGCGCGCCCGCTCTGGAATGGGAAATGAAGCTTTTGCCGCTCGATGAACTCAAGGCCGCCGCGGGCCCCGTTAAGACTGCTACGCCGGCGTCGACGCAAACGGCGACAGCTAAACCAAGCGCGTTTAAACGCACGGATCTGAATTCGTCGGCTTCCAATCCACCCACTTCCAATCCATCGGCCGAGGCCCCGGAAACGGATGCCGTCAACGATCTTAGCCAGAAAGCCGCCGACGGTTTCCTCATCAACGGCACCGTGAACAATGGCGCAAGTTCGCCCTTCTCGCTGGCGCCCGCTTTCGGAAACAATCGCCGCGGGCCACGATCGTTGTACAGCGGCGGCATCGGTCTGATGTTGGACAACTCCGTGCTGGATGCCCGCTCTTTTTCCTTGACGGGGCAGGACACGCCCAAACCCGCGTACACGCACCTGCAAGGCACTGTGTCCTTCGGTGGTCCAATCAGAATTCCGCGTCTGATCCGCAATGGGCCAAATTTCTTCGTGGGCTACCAGTGGACGCGAAATCGCAACGCCAGCACCCAGTCCACTTTGATGCCTACGCTATTGGAGCGCAATGGAGACTTTTCTCAGACTCTAAACCCACTCGGCAAACCGGTGCAGATTTTCGATCCAAACAACGGCACGCCGTTCATCGGCAATGCAATTCCGCAAGGCCGCATGAGCTCCCAGGCCAAAGAGCTGCTGAACTTTTACCCGCTTCCCAATCTGGACGGAAGCGCGCGTTACAACTTCCAGATCCCGATTGTCAGCGCCCTGCATCAGGATGCCTTGCAAACGCGCCTCAACAAAACCATCGGCCGTAAGAATCAGGTTTCCGGCAGCTTCGGTTATCAGAGCACGCGCACGGACGGGCCGAATGTTTTCGGTTTCCTTGACACTGGCGATACGGCGGGGATCAATGCCGCCGCGAACTGGCGGCACACGTTCAGCCCGCGGCTCTTCGGGAATCTTGGATTTCAATTCAGCCGGTTGTCCGCGCTCGCCACGCCGTACTTTGCGAACCGCGCAAACGTATCGGGCGACGCTGGAATCAAGGGTAACAATCAGGACCCGGTGAACTGGGGCCCGCCCGCTCTCAACTTCGCCGGAGGCATCGCCGCGCTCTCCGATGGGCGGCCTTCGTCCACGCACAATCAGACCAGCGGAGTGTCTTACGCCATACTATGGAACCGCGCCCGCCACAATATTTCGTTCGGCGGCGATTTCCGCAGACAGCAATTCAACTACTTGTCTCAACAAAACCCGCGCGGCGATTTTACTTTTACCGGCGCATCCACGCAGGCCAATGTTAATGGCCTTCCCGTGGCCGGAACCGGTTCGGACTTCGCGGGCTTTTTGCTGGGAATACCCGATACGAGCTCAATCGCATTTGGAAACGCGGACAAATATTTTCGTGCCGCTGCGTACGACGCTTACGTCACCGACGACTGGAGAATGAATCCGGGCTTCACCTTGAACGCGGGGGTTCGCTGGGAATATGGCGCGCCGATCACGGAAACATACGGCCGGTTGGTGAACCTGGACGTCACTCATGGATTTACGGCGACTGCGCCCGTCGTGGCCAACAAGCCGATGGGCGCGTTAACGGGCCAAGCATATCCCGACTCGCTGATCCATCCCGATAAGCGCGGTTTTCAGCCGAGGGTTGCTTTTTCCTGGCGTCCGCTTTCCGCTTCGTCGATGGTTGTGCGCGGTGGTTACGGCGTCTACTACAACACGTCGGTGTATCAACCCATAGCTATCCAGATGGCGCAGCAATTCCCGTTGTCGAAAAGTTTGAGCGTGCAAAATAGTCCCGCGAATCCGCTCACGCTGGCGAATGGCTTCAATGCATCTTCGGCGTCCACCCCGAATACATTCGCCGTCGACCCGAACTTTCGCGTCGGATATTCGCAAAACTGGCAATTGTCCGTTCAGCGGGATTTGCCGGCGGCGCTGCTGCTCACCGCAGCTTATCAGGGCGGCAAAGGGACGCGCGGAATGCAGGAGTTTTTGCCGAACACTTTTCCGGTGGGCGCGCTGAATCCGTGTCCCGCTTGTCCGGCGGGATTTATTTACCTGACGTCTAACGGCAACTCCACTCGCGAGTCAGGTCAGATTCAATTGCGGCGACGGCTGCACAATGGGTTCACCGCCAATCTTCAATACACTTTTTCGAAATCGATTGACGACTCCGCGCTCGGTGGAAGAGGGCAAGGCGTCAACGTGATCGCGCAGAATTGGCTGGATCTTGCGGCTGAGCGCGGGCTTTCGAATTTCGACCAGCGGCATCAATTGATGGCGCAGGCGCAGTACACCACCGGCATGGGAGTGGGCGGAGGAACCCTAGTGAGCGGATGGAAGGGCGCGCTGTTCAAAGAGTGGACTTTCGTTTCGCAGATCAATGCCGGCAGCGGTCTGCCGCTCACGCCAATTTACGTCGCCGCTGTGCTCGGCACTGGTGTGACTGGAAGCATCCGGCCGGATTATACCGGCGCCGCCGTTCACGCCGCGCCTCCGGGCTTCTTCTTGAATCGTGCGGCCTACGCTGCGCCCGCTACGGGTCAATGGGGGAACGCGGGGAGAAATTCCATTACGGGTCCGGCGCAATTCGTTTTGAACGCGGGCATGGGGCGGACATTTCGCGTGAGCGACCGGTTGAGCGCCGACTTGCGGATTGACGCCACGAATGCGCTGAACCATGTCACATATCCGAATTGGAACACGATCGTGACCAGCGCCCAGTTCGGATTGCCGAACATCGCGAATCCAATGCGCAGCGTGGAAACTACGTTCAGGCTGAGGTTTTAACAAATGCGACTATATGGTCTTATCGGCATTTCATTCTTGTTGAGTGCGCAACAGCCCACGACCACTTTCCAAACCAGTACTCAGTTGGTAATCCAAACGGTCAACGTCAAAGACAAAAACGGCAAGGCCATAGAGGGCCTGGCAGCGAAAGATTTCATAGTCACCGAGGACGGCGTCCCGCAAACTATCAAATTTTTCGAGTTCCAAAAACTAGATGAGATTCCCGACGCGCCACCCGCCGCCTCTCCAATGGGCGCAGTCAGTCTCCACAAGCTGGGCCATTCCCAAATCGCCCCCGAACCGCCTGGCGATGTTCGCTACAAGGACCGGCGCCTGCTCGCCCTTTACTTCGACATGAGCGCGATGCCGGAAGGCGATCAGTTGCGCGCCTTTGCCGCCGCCCAAAAATTTATTCGAACACAAATGACGCCCGCCGATCTCATGGCCCTCATGATATTCACAGGCGGCGCAGTCCAGGTGCTTCAGGATTTCACCGCCGATCGCAGCCGACTGCTGAACATCGTCCAGACCTTAATGGTTGGCGAAGATGAGGAATCGGGCGATACCATCAACGACGCCAGCACCGCCGATACTGGCGCGGCTTTCGGCCAGGACGATGGCGAGTTCAATATCTTCACAACGGATCGCCAGTTGGCGGCACTGCAAACTGCCGCCAAGATGCTGGGCCACCTGAACGAGAAAAAATCGCTCATCTATTTCGCCAGTGGCCTCAGGCTGAATGGAGTGGACAACCAGGCGCAATTGCATTCCACTATCAATGCCGCGATTCGCGCGGGCGTTTCTTTATATCCGATCGACGCGCGTGGACTTGTTGCGCAGGCTCCGCTGGGCGACGCCACTAAGGGATCGCCCGGCGGACTCGCGATGTATACCGGCGCGTCCGCAATGGCGGCGATGTCAAACTTCCAACGTTCGCAGGACACGCTTTGGGCGCTGGCTGCCGATCCCGGCGGCAAGGCCTTGCTGGATTACAACGACCTGACGGCCGGCATCGTTCAAGCGCAAAAGGCCATTTCGAGCTACTACATTCTGGGCTACTACACCAGCAATCAGGCGCTAAACGGAAAGTTCCGCAAGATAAAAATCTCGCTCAACGGTGGGCTATCCGCCACCCTGGATTATCGCCAGGGTTATTTCGCCGGCAAAGAGTTCACCAAGTTCACTTCCGTCGACAAAGAACGGCAGCTCGAGGATGCGCTGATGTTGGGCGATCCCATTACCGAGCTCACCATCGCGATGGAGGTGGATTACTTCCAGTTGAATGGCGCCGAGTACTTTGTGCCGGTGATAATCAAGATTCCGGGCAGCGAGCTGGCGCGCGCGCGGCGAGGCGGAGCGGAGCGCACGCGGATCGATTTTATCGGCGAAGTGAAGGACGAATACGGCACTACCATTCAAAACGTGCGCGACAAGATCGACCTGAAAATAAGCGACGCGACCGCCGCCGAATTGGCCAAGCGTCCCATTGAATACGACACCGGCTTTACGCTTTTGCCGGCAAAATATAAGATCAAGTTTCTGGCGCGGGACGCCGAGACGGGCAGAATCGGAACGTACGAAGCCAAGTTCCTAATTCCGAATCTCAGCAAGGAAGAGAAAAGGATTCCGATCAGCTCCGTGGTGTTGAGCAGCCAGCGCGTGGACATGCGGGATGCGCTGTACAACGCGGCGAAAGACAAAGGCAAGTCCGACGCCGTGAATCCATTGATCCAGGATGGACAGAAGTTGATTCCGAGCGTAACGCGGGTTTTCAGCAAGAGCCGCGATATGTATGTTTATCTGCAAGCCTACGAGCCGGGCGCGCTGAGTATTCGGCCGCTGATCGCGTTCGTCACTTTTTACCGCGGACAAACCAAAGCGTTCGAGACTCCGCCGCTTCCGGTAAACGAAGGGCTGGATAACAGGCTTAAGACGGTGCCGCTCAAATTCAATTTCTCTTTGGAGAAACTTCAGACGGGCAAATACGATTGCCAGGTGACTGTGCTGGATCCAACCGGCCAGAAGGCGGCGTTCTGGCAAGCGCCGATCATGCTGGTGCCTTAGTGCATTCGCCTACTCCTCGGCGAGTTCCAACTCCGCCGGCGGCAATCGATCACCGCGCCGCGCGAACCAAGAGTACATTACCGGCAGCAGAAATACGCTCACGAACAGGTTCGCCAGCAATCCACCCACAATCACGATTGCAAACGGACGCTGTGAATCCGACCCGATTGCGTGGGACATGGCGGCCGGGACCAGGCCCAGCATGGCCACCGACATCGTCATCAGAATGGGCCGCAGGCGCAGTACCGAGCCCTGAACGATGGCGTATCCAATCTCGTTTCCGCGCGCCCGCAACTGGTTGATGTGCTCCAGCAGAATTACGCCGACCTGGACGGCGACACCGAATAGCGCGAGGAATCCAACGCCCGACGAAACGCTGAAATGAGTACCGGTGACCAGCAAGGCCAGCAATCCGCCGATGGGCACCGTGGTGAGATTCAAAAGGATCATGGACGCCCATTTGAACGATCCAAACATGGAATAGAGAATCATAAAAATGGCCAGCAGCGTCGCCGGAACTATGACTGCGAGCCGTTTGTTGGCGCGTTTTTGGCTCTCAAATTCGCCGGCCCATTCCAAGCGATAGCCTTGCGGAAGCGCGACATTTTTCCGCACGGCGTTCATGGCGTCGGTCACGGTGCTGCCAAGATCGCGGCCGGAAACGCCGTATTTGATCGCCACATACCGGGAATTGCCCTCGCGGAAAATCTGCGATGCGCCGTCCTCCACTTTGATGCCGCACATCTGGCCGATTGAAACGCGCTCGCCCGATGGCGCCAGGATACGGATGTTCGCAATGTCTTCCATGGTCCGGCGGTAGGGCTCTTGATAGCGGACCACCAAATCGTAGCGGGCTTCGCCTTTGAGAATCTGGCTCACCGCTTTGCCGCCGGCCGCGGTTTCAATCGCATCCTGAATGTCGCTGACGTTGATCCCGAAGCGGTCGGCCTTCTCACGATTGACTATCAAGTTCACGTTGGGCTGGCCGATCACACGAAAGATTCCCAGATCCGCGACTCCGGGAATTTTGTTCATCACGCCCGCAATCTGGCCGGCCGTTTGCTCCAACAGTTTCAGGTCGGGGCCAAAGATCTTGATGGCGAGTTGGCCCTTCACTCCGCTCACTGCTTCCTCCATGTTGTCGGCGATTGGTTGCGAAAAGTTCCACATCACTCCAGGGATGTCCCGGAGCTTCTCGTCCATCGCCGAAATCAGCTCGTCTTTGGTCTTGAACCGCGGCCGCCATTGCTCGCGCGGCTTGAGGTCCACGAAATATTCCGTGTTGAAAAAGCCGGCGACGTCGGTTCCGTCGTCAGGGCGGCCAAGCTGCGACACCACCTTCGTGACTTCGGGAAAGCCTGCGAAAAGCAGCCGCGCCTGCTTCACGATTCGTTGGCCTTCAGAGGGTCCGGTGCTGGGCGCCAGAGTTCCGCGCGCCCAGATGGCGCCTTCATCGAGATGCGGAAGAAACTCGGACCCGATAACTCCGCTCGCGAAAAGATAGACGCTGGCGCCGGCGATCAGCACGGCCGCAATCGCGGGCACGTATGCGCGCCGCAGCAACCACTCCACTACGTGCCGGTATCCATGGGTGATCCACGCCAGCACTGGATTGCGCCACTCCTGCATGCCGGGACGGAAGAGATAGCTGGTCAGAACCGGTGCAATCAGCAGCGCAAAAAACAACGCGCCCAGCAGCGCGAAGGCTACAGTCCAGGACATGGGACGAAAGAGCCGCCCTTCCACTCGCTGGAGCGTGAAGATCGGCAAATACGACGTAATGATGATCAGAATCGAATAGAACACCGGGCGTTGAACTTCATGTACCGCAAAAGCAATTCGGTCGATCAACGAATGTCTGGTCTTGGGATTGTGGCTCACATGCCGCAGAATGTTTTCCACCATCACGCACGACCCGTGCACTACCATGCCGAAATCCAACGCGCCCAGAGAGAGAAGATTCGCGGGGATGTGACGAAGGTCGAGCAGGATGGCGGCGAACAGCAGAGAAAAAGGAATTGTGCAAGCGACGATGATGGCGCTGCGCGCGTTGCCCAGCAACAGAAACAGCACAATCACGACCAGAATGATGCCGTCGGTGAGATTGTGAAGCACTGTTCGTTTGGTTTGCTGCACCAGGTCCGACCGGTCCAGATGGGGGACAATTTTCACACCGGGTGGCAGGATGTGTTCGTTGATCTCCGTCACTTTCTCGTGCAGGGCTTCCAACATGCGGTCCGGCGGCGAGCCCTTGCGCAGAAGCACGATGCCTTCTATCACGTCGTCGGAATCCACCACGCGCCCGTCCGCGTAGCGAATCGATTTGCCCACGCGGCCTAAGCGAATTTTGGGACCTTGCGTCATGATGCCCAGGTCGCGCACCCGCACCGGCGTTCCGTTTTGCGACTTCAATACGGTTTGGCCGACGTCGGCCGTAGTATTCATCAGTCCGACGGCGCGGATGTTGAACGCCTGCGGTCCGTGCTCCAGAAAGCTTCCACCGGCGTTCACATTATTCGCCGCCAGCGCTTGTTCCACTTGGCCGATGCTGAGGCCGTATTCCACCAGACGATTCGGATCGACCTGCACCTGATACTCGCGCGTGATTCCGCCGAAGCTTGAAACGTCCACCACGTCCGGAACGGATTTCAGTTGCTTGACCAGCACCCAATCCTGGAGCGTCTTGAGCTCCATGTTGTCGTAGAGTGGATTCGTGCTCACGAGCGTGTAGAAATACAGCTGACCGACCGGGCTGTAGTCGGGGCCCAGAACTGGATTCACGCTCGGCGGAAGAGTCACCAGCGCGAGCTTCTCCAGCACCTGTTGCCGGCTCATGAGATTGTCGGCATTGTCGTCGAAGATCAGGGTTATGGAGGAGAGGCCGAATTCGGAAATCGACCGCAGATGGGCCAGGTGCGCGACGCCGCTCATTTGCGCTTCGATGGGAATCGTGACCTGCTGCTCCACTTCTTCTGCGGCGCGGCCCGGCCATTGCGTGATGATGTTGACGTAGGTGTCGGCGACGTCGGGGTAAGCTTCGACGGGAAGAATGAGGAAGGAGTAGATGCCGGCCGCGAACAGCAGGATGCCGAGGGCCACCATGAGGAGGCGGTTGCGCAGCGCGAAGTCGACTAGGGAGCGGATCATTTTATGTAGGGCAGGATGGTATCCTGCCGCCGATTGGCAATCGGCGTTCCCGAATTTTATTCGAAACTTGAAGACGCCGATTGACAATCGGCGGCAGGTTACCAACCTGCCCTACATGCTCTGTTGCGTTTTCTATTGCGCGGGAGAATTGGAGCGCGTCGGCGGCCAACTGGTCGGCGGGCTTTACTCCACTGAGGATTTCTTGCTGGCCATCGGCCGTCGTCAATCCTACTTGAACTTCCGTGCGGCGGAATTGCTTTGCGTTTAATTTGAGAAATACCCAGTCCCGATCTTGCAGCCGCAGGATCGCGCCCACCGGCGCCGTCATGCGATTCTGTAGGCCTTCCGATACGAACAGCACCGCCGCGAACATATTTGGCCGAAGCCAGCCGCTCGCATTTTCCAGGTCGATCCGAACTTTTGCCGTACGAGTGGCCGGATCGAGCAGCTTGGAAATATTGCTCACGCGCCCATCGATCTTGCGGCCGGGATATGCATTCAGTTGGACCGATGCGCGATCTCCCACACGCACCTGCGCCAGATTGTTCTCGTAAACGTCGCAGAGCACCCAGACGTGCGA
>DATDHK010000483.1:0-13012 GCA_036521635.1 Bryobacteraceae bacterium
CGTTGTGATCACGCTGATGGGATTCGCCGGTGGCCTAACGATGTCCGCAATCAAGCGCGACCGCGGCGTCAAGGATTATGGGACTCTGATCATTGGTCATGGCGGAGTGCTGGATCGGATCGATTCGATCTGCTTCTCAGCCCCGGTTTTTTTTCACTTAACGCGATATTTCTTCACTCCATGATGTAGGGCAGGTTGGCAACCTGCGGCCGATTGGCAATCGGCCCGTAAGTAATTCCGGAAACAACCGAAGGCGGATTACCAATCCGCCGCAGGTTACCAACCCGCCCCACAGGATACTTCCGTAAAAAATCCGCTGTTCCTTTCCTATTCATTCCCCTAAAAATCGTGTTACATTTGGAACAACTTGTGTATTGGCTCGCCCCCAAGCGAGCCCGGCTAGGGTGTCGATAGTCTCATTAAACAGGAGTTCGCACATATGAAACAGTGGTTCACGTTGTCCTTGGCGTTCGTTCTTTTGGCCGGCCTGATGTACGGCCAGGTCACCTCCGGCTCCATTCTCGGATCGGTACAGGATCCCAGCGGAGCGCAGGTTGTCAACGCCCGCGTCGCAGTGAAAAATGTCGACACCAACGGATCTCAAACCACCACCACCGGGAATGACGGCCGCTTCCGTTTCCCTCAGCTTCCAGTCGGATCTTACGAAATCGTGGTGGAAGCCACGGGCTTCTCGAAGTATGTCCAGGGCCCCATTGTGTTGCGGCTGAATGAGAACGCGGATCTGGCGGTGAAGTTGTCCCTGACCGGCGTTACCGAAACCGTAAACATAACTTCGGATGCTCCGCTGATCAATACCACCACCGCCGAGGTCGGCGTGAATTTCGACACCAAGCGAATTGAAAACCTGCCGCTGGCGCCGAACCACAATATCCTGAATCTGGCGCTATCGGTAGCGGGCGTGAGTCAGCTTTCCAGTGGTAATTCGAACTTCGCGGCCGGCGGGGTCTCGTTTTCAGTGAACGGCGCGCGTACGCGCTCCAACAACTTCATGTTGAATGGCGCGGACATCAATCAGCCCAGCGTCGCCGGCGCCACGCAGGAAATCGAAAACCCCGACACCGTGGCCGAGTTCAGGCTGATCACCAACCAATTCCAGGCGCAGTACGGCAAAACCGCGGGCTCGGTTGTGAACATCATCACCAAGAGCGGCACGAATGCATTTCACGGCACCGCTTATTGGACCAACAACAACAACCACTTCAACAGTCTGAGCAATTTGAATAAGCAGGCTCATTTCACCGCCGCGCCTTACCGCAATGAGAACCAGTTTGCCGGCACTTTTGGCGGACCGGTGGTAAAAGACAAGACGTTCTTTTTCATTTCGTTGTTGCGCTGGACGGACCGCCAGTTAGGCAGCGGCGCATCCATCGCGGCGGCGCCCACCCAGGCCGGCGACGATCTTTTGCGTCCTCTGGCGGCCACCCGGCCTCAGCTTCAGGCTTTGCTCACCTTCCTGCCACCGGCCCAGACCGCCACCGGCAAGTTCGTGAATGTAACGGCAGGTGGCCAGACTCTCCAGATTCCGGTTGGAATTCTGGCGGGCGTTGCGCCAAATCTTTTGAACGACTGGCAATGGTCGGCCCGCGGAGACCACCGTTTCAGCGACAAGGAAAATTTGTCGCTGCTGTATCAATGGGACGACCGGGTTGCCGTCAATGGGCAGGCCGTGCCGGCCGGTTTGACGTCAAATGTGCCCGAGCGGCGTCAGGTGGCGACCAGCGCGCTCACCAGCTCCTTCAGCCCAAATCTTTTCAATGAAGTCAGACTGGCGTTCAACCGCTATGTCACCGCCACAACGGCCGCCAACGTTTCGTCGCAGAGCATTCCGTCTATCGAAGTTGCCGAGCTTGGCTTGACCGGCTTCAATGCCGCGGCTTCGCGCACGGCTATCGGATTCGCGCTCAACCTGCCGCAATCGGCGATCTATAACAACTATCAACTGGCCGACACGCTCTCGCTGATCAAGGGCGCGCATTCGATGAAGGCCGGCATCGATTTCCAAAGGCAGAACCAGTTCACCGTTTTCAATCCGACTTTGCGCGGACGTTTGGCCTACGCCAATCTGCAAGGACTGGTAGACGATCAGGCCCAGGTGGCCACCATCAACACTCCGCTTCCCGGCATTCCGACCACGCAGTATTACAAATACTACAACTATTATTTCTTCCTCCAGGACGAATGGCGCGTGAAGCCGAACTTTACGCTGACCTACGGCATCCGCTACGAAACTCCCGGTAATTCGTTCGATCTTCTGAGCAGGCTCAACCAGAGCGAAATCGCGCTGAACGGCAACAATCAGGCCTTCGCCGTGAATCCGCTTCCCAGCCGCGACACCAACAACTGGGCGCCGCGCATTGGTTTTAACTACCGGTTTGGAAATGCGCCGGGCATGCTGCACTGGCTTACCGGCGATGGCAAGACCGTCCTGCGCGGCGGTTATGCCCGCAGCTACGATCTGATTTTCACCAACGTCACGCTGAACGTGTTCTCGGCGTTTCCGTTTACTCTGGTCACAACGCCGGCCACCGTGGGCGGCCTGGTTCCCAACGCATTCGCTACCATCAATCCCATTCGCGCCGGAGCGGTGGTGCCGAAAGTCAACGATCCCGCGCATATTACACGGACCATCGTCGATACGAATTTGCACGCTCCGTCGGCCGATCAATTCGCTCTTCAGATGGAGCGCGAGCTTTCCAACAACTGGGCCTTGAGGATCGGGTGGATCGCCACCAAAGGCACCGGGCTGCTGGACAGTTTGGACGGCAACCCGACCATTCCCGGCAGCAAAGGAACGCAGCGGGTGAATCCGAATCTGGGAATCGTCCGGGAACGCGCGAACTCCGGATCTTCCATTTACCATTCGCTGCAAGCCAGCCTGGAGAAGCGGCTCTCGCGGAACTTCTCGATGGCCGCGCACTACACCTGGAGCGCGTTCATCGACGATGGGTCGGAAGTCTTTAATCCGTCGGTCTCGGGCGAAGTTGCCGTGGCGCAGAATTCCTATGCGCGGCGTCTGGACCGCGGCCGTTCCACTTATGACCGCCCGCAGCGGTTCGCGGTGAACGGCGTATACGAAATTCCGTTCATGCACGACCAGAAAGGCCTGGTTGGACATGTTGTCGGCGGCTGGCAAGTCAGCGGCTTCCTGACCTCGCAGTCCGGTTCGCCCTTCTCGCCGCTGGCGGGAATCGATCCCGGCAACGCGCTCACGGGAATCGACGGACTGATCGGCTTGGCGATTCGTCCGAATGTTCTTCCCGGCGTCAGCCTGTCGGGGGTGAGCATCAACGACATCTACCGCGCCGGCGCCTTGCAATATTTCAGCCAGGTGACCGCCGCCAATCCTCTCGGGAACGCGGGCCGCAACATCCTCCACTCAACGTTGCTGAACGATGTCGATTTGGCAATCAACAAGAGCTTCAAAATGCCCTGGGAACGTCACTCGCTTTCCTATCGGCTGGAGCTCTACAACGCCCTGAATCACCGTAACTACGGAATTCCGGAAGCTCGCATCAATTCCCCGGCTTTCGGCAACGAGGGCGCGACCGACGGAGGAAACCGCAGAATCGTGATGGGGCTTCGCTACCAGTTCTAGTGTAGTGTCCAAGAATTAGCTGGACAGTTCTGAGGTACACAGTGGGGCGGTCCCCCCGGACCGCGGCCGACGCCCTCGTCGGCCTTGGCATGGATTGCTCAACATTTCGGCCGCGTGCGAGAGGTCGGCCAGGGGCCGACCGCGGACCAGGGGGTCCGCCCCACCAGACGGATTGACCAGCTAATTCTTGGACACTACACTAGAGCCCTACGCCGCTACGCGACGTGCGCTCCTTGAGCGCCCACGTACACCGAGTACAAAGACTGGCTCGCCGCCATGAACAGCCGGTTTCGCTTGGGGCCGCCGAAGCAGACATTGGCGCAGATTTCCGGTAACAGGATCATCCCGATGCGCTGCCCGGACGGCGTAAAGACGTGCACGCCATCGTAACCGGCCCCGCCGTTCGCCCCCGCCCAGATGTTGCCGTCCACGTCGGCGCGGATGCCGTCGGCCAAGCCGGACCTTCCACCCAGCTTCATGTCGGTGAACAGCTTCTGATTTCTCAGCTTGTTATCGGCCACGTCGAATACCTGAATATTCCGCGGCGCCCCCGTGTCGCAAACATACAGCTTCTTGTAGTCGGGCGAGAAGCAAATGCCGTTGGGCTTATCGAACGCGTCGGTCGCCATTTCGATCTTGGCCGTCTTCGCATCCACGCGGTAGACGGCCTCCTTCAGCTCCGGCTTGGCTTGCTGGCCTTCATAGTTGCCCAGGATGCCGTAGGGCGGATCGGTAAACCAGATGGAGCCATCCGGGTGGACCACGATATCGTTTGGCGAATTAAGCGGCTTGCCATTGTACTTGTCGGCGATGGTGGTGACCGCGCCGGAATGCTCGTAGCGCGCCACTCGCCGCCCGGCGTGTTCGCAGGAAAGCTGCCGCCCTTCAAAGTCGAACGTATTGCCGTTGCTGTAACCCGATGGGTTACGGAACGTGGTCACGTGCCCGTCCTCTTCGAGCAAACGCAACTGCCGGTTATTCGGTATATCGCTCCAAACGAGGTACTGCCCCTGCGCGCACCACGCCGGCCCTTCCGCCCACTTCGTCCCTACGTAATGCCGGTAGATGACGGCATTGAATACCTGGTACTTCGCAAAGCTCTTGTCCACCGCCACGACGTCAGGATCGGGATAGCGCACGGGCTGATTGTTGGTCCAGTCGCGCTGCGTCTGCGCAAGCACCGGGGCGGCGGCTAGAGCCAGGAAGGATCTGCGGCCCATGCCGGACGCTTCAGAATGATTGGAGCGCATCGGGACTAGTGTATGCCATTTCAGTGTCGATTCATTCTCGGCCTCTGAGGATCGCCGCCATCACACGCGGGTTACGCCTTCCGTGCATCACCGCGACAACCCACAACGGCTTTTCATCCGGCGCGTAGGCAATCGGATATTCATGTACCAGAATGAAGCGCAATGGCCGTGAGGTGAGGTCCGGGCGTTTGTGACCTCGATTGGGAAAGGGAACCAAGGCGCGAATGGCGGACAGAATTTCCGCAATCACCCGGTCGGCAGCGTCGAGATTATCCGCGGAAATGAATTCCCAAATCTCGTCGAGGTCGAAACGGGCTTCCGGGTGAAAATCATATCCGGTCATGAACCGGGCTGCGGTCGCCGTGCGGCGGCGCTCTTTTCGCGGAAGTAGGCTTCAACCTCGTCACCTGGAATAGGCTTCACACTGCCGCTTTTCAGGTCGTCATAGCGGCTGTCGAGCATGTCGCGGGCCTCGCCAGTTCGTCGAAATAGCCCTCGACGACATCCCGCACAAGCTCATCAGCGGTTCCGCGTCCGCTTTGCGCAGCGAGGTCTTGGAGCTTCTTTTCCGTTTCGGGGGGTGAAGTGTACTTCCATGCCCTTCAAGATGCGTGAAAATCGGCCTTCGCGGCAATGCCTCGGAAACCGTTCGTCAGCGCACCGACACAGTCCCAGCAACTTGACTCGAGGCCGACCCAACCCCGACGACGACCACCGCCGGGCCCGGCGGCAAAATCGACGGTATCAGCGCATTGACTTGAAATAACCCGGCTATGGCCTTCGGCGCCGTCGTAGCGGAGATGACCTTGGCATCGAATCCGCCGATCTCTACTGTCACCGGCAGCAAGGGACTTTTCACATTCAGTTGTGTGATCTCGCCCGTGCTGCCCGCTGGAGTCGTTTGCCCCTCACCAGTGGCAAATAACTGCACAATCGAGCCGCGCGCGGCCGGGTTTGACGGAGTGTTCAAAGAGTTGTCCTGATTCAGAATTGCCCCGCTTCCTTGCCCCGATCCACTTTGGGTGAACAAGCCGGGGGACGAAGGAGCCACGGGAATGGTCCAGGCCGATGAATGTATGCCGGCCATGTCCAGTTCGATAGTCACGGTGGAACTGCCGACGATCTCATAGGGCGCCACGGCGTTGATCTGTGTAGGCGACATATATATCAGAGGCGCGGCGACGCCGTTGAATAGAATCCTGTTCCCGTAGCTCGCAGTGTTCACTTTCCCATTAGGTCCGATGTTGACGCCCGATGTGGCATTCGGCCCGAAGATGCCGAAAAGGGTCACGATTTCACCGGGCGCAATCGGCCCGGCGAGGAAAGAAGCTCCGTTCACGATGGATGCAATCAGCGGTGGGACGCCTGTGAGGGTGGGTGCCGGCGTCGCTCTCAATGTTACCGGGACATTGACCGTGTGACCCGATCCTGGCGGCGAAGTGATCGTTACGTGACCGTGATACTCGCCGGGGAAATTGACGTAAGTGTGCACCTCAATGCCGGTGGGGGTGTACGCAGGCTGACCAAAGAATGATAAGGGATGTACAACATATAGCCAGTGAACGGCATTATCGTCGGTTTGATATTCGACGGCGAACTCGAGTGGGAGTGAGCCAGTCGACAGGCTCAGGACTTGCGAGCTATCAACCCGGGCGGGAACGGTGAAATTGAGACTCGAAGGAAAGACTTTGGGCGAAGGCGCCGGCTTATCCCAGACAATAAATGTCACCGAGACCGGGAAAGAGTCCGATTTGATGCCGGGGGCAGGATGTATGGTGACGGCGCCGTGATAGGTCCCCGCTGCCAGGCCTGAGGGATTAACTGCAACAGAAAAACCGCCCGATCCATTTGAAGCGCTCAGCCACGGCCCTCCGGAGCTGGTAATAAAGTCGAAAGTGACCGGCTGGACGGTTGGACCAACGTCGATCCGTCGCGTGATTAAGTCCGTGGTTCCAGATCCGGCTGACAAGGTCACTTGTGCCGGACATACAATTTCACAGTCATAAAATCCCACATACACCGGCGCCTGCAAAGTATTACCAGGACCCTGAATTGTGACCATGCCTGGCTTATAACCAGTTTGGCCTGCTACTAACGACGGGTTCGTCACCGATATGGTCAAATTCGCGGGCGTCGTCGCGCTCGCTGGACTGACCGACAGCCAGTCATCCTGCGCGCTGGCTGTAATCGGAACCGCGGCATCGCTGGTGACTGTCAGTGTGCCGGTTAAATTCCAAGTGAAGAATACCCGGGAAGAATCGATCGCGATTGCCGGATAGGGATTGACGTTCAGGATCACCGTAAGTTGGAGCGATGCAGCCATCGCTCCAGGAGACGCGATCGTGAGGATTCCCTTGTGCGATCCCAAACTCAAGCCAACGGGATTTACCGAGACAGTTATCCGGGGAGAGATTGGTAGGTCGGGCAGTGACGCGGACAGCCAGGCCCTGTCATCGTCGGTGCTGGCGGTTATGGTGGAGTGTGTAGCGGCCGAATAGGGGACGTTGACCGATGCGGGCGGCGGCAGAGGGTCGCCGGCTCGCCAGTTAAAAATAATCGGGTCGTAGTTTGGCAAAACATTCAGAACCGATGCGCTGAATTCAGCCGCGGAAGAGCTGCGCAGTAGAATCTTCCGTAGAGGCGCGGAAGACTGCATGGTCGAGGCTGAATTCCCCGATGGTATGTCATCGTGGTCAAGTATGTAGACTGCGCCGGCTTCTATAGTTATCTTCTTCGTGTTCGGGGGCGGCATCGGCTGGTGCGGCCCGCTAGGAAGGCTATAAGTCGCAAGGACGACATCGACAGGACTCAGTGATGCGTTCTCCAGCCCAAGTGGATAGAACAACGAGGCGTCCGAGTAAGGGACTTGAGAAAATATTGGCTGCACGGTTGCGGGAATGCTGGCGGAGCGGCGAACGCTTGTTGGCGTCAACGTGGAGTAGTATGTTGCCTGTGCCCCATTCGCGCCGGTGAGCAGGATGAGTTTTCCGGTAAGATCCGCCGGCCCCGATAGAGTGAAGGTAAGTTGTCCCGAGTTAACGAACTGCGGATTCGACCAGGCCACATCGTCGATTTGGAGTTTCGTCGATAGTGTAAAACCTTGGCCATTGATTCGAACCAGGGCGCCGGCCGGAAGCGGCCCGCCGCCAGGGACGGCGCTCTGAATTGAAATGCCATCGCTAATCGATACGCCCGGCGATTGGAAGGACATCGTGTACGTATTGCCAACGATGTCGCGCCAGGATGTTTTCGATTTGCCCATGACGGCGCCGGTTGTGCCCAGCTTCGCGGCTGCCAGCACTGGAACAGTCACTTCCAGTACGGGATGGCTTGGGAGCCGTCCGATGCCGCCGGAGTCGGACGTGAACTGCACGTCGGCGTGGCGGCCTTGGATGTTCGCGATGCCAACCTGATCTCCACTCGCGCTGAACACGTTGATCGCCGAGATGTTGTCGAACACCGCGGCATCGAGATCGAGCGATAGACTGCCCGTGACCAGCGCCACAGGGGAGGGAAGCGTGAGAGTAATCTGGGCCGTGCCTCCCGGCGAAACCGGGGAAGACGAAAGAACGCCGGTTACCGCAAGATCGGCCGCGTGAACCGGGGCGAGTAGGGCCCAGAAACTCGGGATGATACATAAGACGCGCCAGAACCCTTGGTCAACCTTGGTCCGCCGCCTCATTTTCTTCATTTGTGAATGCTTAAAGCTGATATTGAGTCTTGCACTAACAAAGACCCACCTACTCGCCATCCACCTACAGCTTCTCCTGGAAATCGTCCACTGTGCGCAATGCCTATTGGTTCAGTGACAACTAATCGTGTCCTAAATCTCCCCCGTCCTCCACGACTTAGAGAAACAGGCAGCCCGGCGTCAACCTACTGCCCCGCATTATGGAGTTGAAAGAGGTTCTCAAAACTATGTCCACTTCACCTGCACGTCTCGCAGCCAACGCCGCCAACGCGCAACACAGCACCGGCCCACGCACCCCGGAAGGCCAGGCCCGCTCATCCCAAAACGCTCGAACCCACGGACTCACCGCCCGCGACGTCATCATCGCCCCCGGCGAGCACGAAGAATTCGAGCAATTGCTCAACGACTACGAAACCGCCGTCAAACCCCAAGACGGCCTCCAACAAACGTTGTTCGAGGAATTGGTAGCGGCCGCCTGGAATCTCCGCCGCGTCCGCCGCCAGGAAGTCCAGTTCTGCTCCGACACCGAACTGGATGACGAACAACTCCAGAAGAAGCTGGACCGCCTGGCCCGCCACAAGACCACCATCGAGCGGACTTTTCACCGCAGCCTGAAAGAGCTCAAAGCATTACAAACCAACACGGTAATCGAGGAAACCTTGCCACGCCCCGTGCGCCCACATGTTCTTCCGCTCAGCAATGCAATCGAAATTTCAAAACGAACCCAACACTTCGGACCAAGCGCTGAACTGCGGCTACTCGAATCGATCTTGCAAGCGCCGCCGCCCGGTCCCGCGGGAGCCGCCAGCGTCTGAGACCCGCCTCACCATACGATATACTTACGCTGCATGAAGCTCTTTTCGCTCTTATTGTGTCTCTCCATCTCCGCTTTCGCCCAGGAAGAGGAAAGCGCCCGGCCCACCGGCGGTTCCAACGCCGACCCGATGAATCCGGCCACGTTTAGCGGCCTCCGCTTCCGCGCCATCGGCCCGGCATTTACCTCCGGCCGCGTCGTGGGATTCGCCGTCGATCCCGAAAATGCCGATCGCTATTTTGTCGCCGTGGCATCCGGCGGCGTCTGGCGCACCGTCAACAACGGCACCACCTGGACCCCTGTTTTTGACACGCAAGGATCTTACTCCATCGGTACGGTCACCATCGATCCTAAGAATCCGTCCGCGGTCTGGGTGGGCACCGGCGAGAACAACAATCAGCGTAGCGTCTCCTACGGCGACGGCGTGTATAAGAGCGACGACGGCGGCCGAACGTGGCACAACATGGGCCTGCGCAAGTCCGAGCACATCGCCAAAATCCTGATCGACCCGCGCGACAGCAACGTGGTCTACGTCGCCGCGCCCGGACCATTGTGGAAAGGCGGCGGCGATCGCGGACTCTACAAATCCACCGACGGCGGCAAGAATTGGACCAGCCTGATCAAGGTCGGCGAATACACCGGCGTCGCCGACGTGATCATGGATCCGCGCAATCCCGACATTCTGCTCGCGGCCACGCACCAGCGCCAGCGCAAATACTACACGCTGATTCACGGCGGACCGGAGAGCGCACTGTGGCGTTCCGTCGATGCCGGCAAAACCTGGAATAAAGTGAGCGGCGGCGTTCCGATGGGCGAGCTCGGCCGCATCGGCCTGGCGTATGCGCCCTCGCATCCGGGCATGATCTACGCGGAGATCGAAGCGGGCGAGGGACGCGGCGGCCTCTATCGCTCCACCGACAACGGCGTCACCTGGGAGCGCCGCAACAATACCGATTCGCAGGGGCAATACTACGCGCACGTGGTCGTCGACCCTGCCAACGCCGAGCGCGTTTACGTAATGAACGTCAACATAATGGTCTCGAACGATGGAGGCCGGACGCTCGCAACGCTGCCCAGCCGCAACAAGCACGTCGACAATCACGAGATCTGGATCGATCCCAAGGACAACAATCATTACCTGGTGGGCTGCGACGGCGGCGTGTACGAAACTTTCGATAAGGCCGACAACTGGATCTTCAAATCGAATCTTCCCGTCGCCCAGTTTTACGATGTCGCCACGGACAACGCGGAGCCGTTCTACAATGTCTACGGCGGCACGCAGGACAACTTCAGCTTCGGCTGCCCGTCGCGCACCAAGAACGTCGGCGGCATCACCAGCGCCGATTGCTTCGTGACCAACGGCGGCGACGGTTTCTATACACGCGCCGATCCGAAAGATCCGAATACGATCTACGCCACCATGCAGAACGGCGGCCTGGTGCGCTTCGACCGGCGCACCGGCGAGCGCGTTGCCATTCAGCCGCAGCCTGCCAAGGACGATCCACCGATGCGCTGGAATTGGGATGCGCCGCTGACCATCAGTCCGCATTCCAACACGCGCATCTACATCGCCGCGCAGCGGCTCTACCGCAGCGACGACCGGGGCGATAGCTGGCGCGCGGTAAGTCCAGATCTGACGCGTCAACTGGATCGCAACAAGCTTCCCGTAATGGGGAAAGTTTGGGGCGCGGACGCGGTGCAGAAAAATGTTTCGACGGCGCTTTACGGAAATATTTCAGCCATCGCCGAATCGCCCAAGCAGGAAGGTTTGATTTACGCGGGCACGGACGACGGCTTGGTGCAGGTGACGGAAGACGGCGGAAAGACGTGGCGCAAGATCGACAAGATTCCCGGCGTACCCGAGGATTCCTACGTCCAGCGCATCGTCGCCTCGCAGCATGACGCGGGCACGGTCTACGTGGTGTTCGAAAATCATCAGAACGGCGACTTCAAACCTTACCTGATCAAGAGCACGGACCGCGGGAAGAGCTTCGTATCGGCCGCCGGAAATCTCCCCGAAAACGGGGCCGTGTACGCACTGGCGGAAGATCACGTGAATCCCAAGCTGCTGTTCGCGGGCACTGAATACGGGCTTTATTTCACCACCATCGGCGGCGAGAAGTGGATCAAGCTGAACGGCGGAATCCCGACCATTCAAATTCGCGACCTGGCGATTCAGAAGCGCGAGAACGACCTGGTGGTCGGAACTTTCGGCCGCGGCATTTACATTTTGGACGACTACACCGCGTTGCGCACCGCCGGTCCGGACGTGTTGAAGCAGGAGAGCGCTTTGTTTCCGGTAAGGAATGCCTTGTCTTATATTCCGGCGTCGCCACTGGGCGGCGGCGGCAAAGGATCCCAAGGTGAGATGCTCTTCACCGCGCCCAATCCGCCGATCGGCGCCGAGGTCACGTATTACTTGAAAGACGGTTTGCGCACCAAGCGGCAGGAGCGCCAGCAGAGGGAGCGCGATGCGGCGCGCAAGAATGAAACAGCGCCTTATCCGACCCCGGAAGAGCTGCGCGCCGAGGCCGAGGAAGAAGCTCCGGCGATTATCGGCACGGTGAGCGATGCGTCCGGCAAAGTGGTGCGTCGTGTCGATGGTCCGGTGACGCGCGGTATGCATCGCGTGGCGTGGGATCTGCGAGGTCCGGCGCCCGTTGCCGCGCCGGCTTTCGGTGGACCAGGCGGAGGTGGCCGCGGCGCCGGTGGAGGTGGCGCTGTCGCCCGGCCCCCAGCAGGTGAGGAAGGTGGCGGCGAGGAAGGCGGTGGCGGTTCCTTCCGTGCCCCGACGGGCGCCCTGACGCTGCCGGGAAAATATTCGGTGACCCTGGCCAAGCGCGTTGACGGAGTCATCACTCCGCTCCCGGGATCGCAATCTTTCGAGGTGTTAGCCGAAGGCGTCTCGACGCGGGAAGATCGCGTGGCGCAGGCCGAATTTCTGGAAAAGCTAGCCAAGTTGCAGAAGGCCCTGATGGCCGCCGCGCAGTCCGCAACCGACGCGCGTACGCGGCTGGATGCGATCCGCCGCGCCATCGACGCAACACCGGCTATTCCTCTTAAACTGCGCGAAGAGACCGGCACGCTCGAGAAGCGGCTGACCGAAATTAACCGCTCGCTGCGCGGCGATCCGGTAATGCGCGCGCGCCAGGAGCCGGCGGTCGAATCGATTTCCGATCGCGTGAGTTTCGCCGCGCAGTCTTTGCGTCTTTCCACGGGCCATCCAACCAGGACAGCGATTGAGAGTTATCAGATCGCGTCTGAAGAGCTGGCCGTCGAAATTCCCAAACTTCGCCGCTTGATTGAAACCGACCTCCGCGCGCTGGAGAAGCAGCTCGACGCAGCCGGCGCCCCACCAACCCCCGGCCGATTACCCGATTGGAAGAAGTGACTGGTTGCTAGTGATCGGTGATCGGTACCGGCCACCGACCACCATTCACCAGTCACTTGACGCCACCAATCGCGGCGCCATATATTGTAGTCATACATATGGCATCTCCACCTTTAGACCGGGAACTCAAAAAAGGCAGCGCCGAGCTGCTCATCCTCTCGCTCATCGAGGACCGCGCCCGGCATGGCTACGAAATCAGCAAACTGATCGAAGCCCGGTCTGAGGGGACGCTGCGCTTTCAGGTGGCCTC
>DATDHK010000484.1:0-16027 GCA_036521635.1 Bryobacteraceae bacterium
AATGTTCGGCGCGTATAGCGTTTACCGCTCGATGTACCCGGAAGCATTCGCCAGCACCAGCGAGCACATGAATGCCATGTGGGGCGGAATAAACACCGCCGTGCTGATTGTCAGCAGTTTGACGATGGCGCTGGCGGTGCGAGCCGCACGCCTGGGCCAGCAAAAGGCTCTACAGATACTCCTGGTGCTGACCATGATTTTCGGTCTCGCATTTTTGGGAGTGAAGGCCATCGAGTATACGGAGCATTGGAACGATCACATGGTTCCGTACTGGAATTGGGACCCGACCTACCATGGTCATCCGCAGTTCGCACGTCAGGCTCAGATCTTGTTCTGCTTTTACTTTTTCATGACCGGATTCCACGCGCTGCACATGATCGTCGGCGTATCGCTGATGCTGGTGATCCTGATGATGGCCCGGCGCGGCGCTTTCAACGCTCATTATTTTACGCCAGTCGAAATCAGCGGCCTGTATTGGCATTTCGTCGATATCGTCTGGATATTCCTGTTCCCATTGCTGTATTTAATCGGACTTCACCAACACACAGGCTGATATGCACGAAATTCCTAGCGTTAAGACATACGTCGCCATCTGGGCCACGCTGACCATCCTGACGTTCGTCACCTATACTGTCGCCAAGATCGACATGGGCGGCTTCAACATCGTGGTGGCGATGGGGATCGCGTTCTTCAAGATGATGCTGGTGATCCTGTTCTTCATGAACGTGAAGGCCGAGAGTCCGCTAACCAAGCTATTCGCGGGCGCGGGGTTCTTCTGGTTGATCCTGTTGCTGGGACAATTTTTCCTGGACTACGTTTCACGCGGTTGGATGCCCGAAGGAAAAATGTGGTGAGGTCAACACAGGCTTCAGCCTGTGTTGTTTTCAACTACGGCTTCGCTTCATAAACCAAATTAAACGGCGTCTCCGTCGCCCGCCGGAATTTCGTGAAGCCCGCGTCGGTAACCACCTTGCGCATCCGGCCTTCCCCGGCCTGCGCTCCCAAACACAATCCCACTTCCTGCGCGCGCGATGCCGGGGTGCAGATCATGGTCGAAGCGGCGTAAAACAGCCGACCCACCGGATTCATATTCTGCTCCAATCGGTCGTGCGCGAACGGCTCGACGATCATCCACGCGCCATCCGGATTCAGCATTTCCAGCACGTGCCGAGAGGCGCCCACCGGATCTCCCATGTCGTGCAGGCAATCGAAGAACGTCACGAAATCGTACTTCGCTCCGTGAAAATCCTTGGCCGACGCCACTTCAAAGCTGGCATTCTTGACGCCCGTCTTGGCCGCTTGCCGGCGCGCCCACCCAACTGAAGGCCCGTGATAATCGAAGCCTACAAATTGAGAATTCGGAAAGGCCTGCGCCATCAGAATGGTGGATGCGCCGTGCCCGCATCCAATATCCGCGACACGAATCCCCTTCTTGAGTTTTGCTTCCACGCCATCCAGCGCGGGAATCCAGGAGCTCATCAAATTGCCTATGTAGTTGGGACGGAAAAACCGCTCCGTGCCAAGGAAAAGTGAAGCGTCGTGTTCGTCCCAGCCCACGCCGTCGCCGGTGCGGAACGCTTCCGTCAGCTTCGGTTCGTCCTTCATGATCGCGCTGACAATGTGGAACGCTCCGGGCAAATACGCGGGGCTATCTTCGTCGGCGAGCGCCACGGCCTGCTCGGGCGGCAAAGTAAATTTCTGGCTGGCCGCGTCGTAGGTGACGTAGCCGCCGGCGGCCTGTGCCGATAGCCATTCGCGAACGTAGCGCTCGTCGGTATTCGTCTTCTTCGCCAGATCGGCGGGGGTCATTGGGCCAGCGCCGGCCATGGCTTTGTACAGTCCTAATTTCTCTCCGATAAGTACCAGGGCGGCGTTCATGGCCGATCCCAGTTCGCCCACCACCTGTCCCAGAAATTGATTAAGTTTGTCCTGATCCACCTGCAAGGTTCCTCCTCAAGAATTGTGCCGCGACAACGCAATTTTACAGGTTAGCACTTTGGTGTGTGGGGCAGGTTGGTAACTGTTGGTAACCTGCCGCCGATTGGCAATCGGCGTACTGAGGCTTTCGAGAAACTTCCAAAGGCCGATTAACAATCGGCCGCAGGTTGCCAACCTGCCCCACTTTTTGATGTACATTCTTATGATGCCGAAATGGTTTCAGCTCGACCGGCCGATCAGCCGCGGGAGTTATTTCATCGCGGGCCTGCTGCTCTTCGTGCTCAAACACAATCTGGATCGGCTCATAGCCATCGCCTACAAACGTCCGTGGGGAGTCTTCAGCTATCTGGCGCCCGTTCAGAAGGCTGCCCACGTATCGTCGTTGACGCCGGACGAAATCAGGTTCCTGGGCGCCTTGTTGTTGACCGCAATTCCATTCGTTGCGGCCGGCGTCTGGCTGACATTGCGGCGGCTGCGAACACTCGGGTTGCCCGGATGGCTGGTAGTGGCGTTCTTTTTGCCGATCCTCAATCTTCTTCTGTTTGCGTATTTGAGTTTGATGCCCGCGCGAACGCCGCCTGTTTCCACCAGCGGAAGACCGGCGATACTCGAGAGCTTTATTCCGGAAAGCGCGCTTGGCAGCGCCGCCGTTTCGCTGTTGTTCACCGTTCCTCTCGGCCTGGCATTTTTGTTTCTGGGCACAGCCGTGTTCGCCGGGTATGGTTGGGGATTGTTTGTCGCCATTCCGTTCAGCGTCGGAATGGGCGCCGCGCTGGTTTTTGGTTTTCACAAATCCCGGAGCCTGGGCGGATGCATCGGCGTGGCGGTGCTGGCCAACCTCATCCTGGGCGGCGTGATGATCGCCAGCGCGATCGAAGGATTACTCTGCCTGGTCATGGCGCTTCCTATTGCCCTCGTGCTCGCCGTGCTCGGAGGATTGGTGGGCTATGCCTTGCAACATCGGCCGCGAGGCCGCGAGCACGCGCCCGCCATGCTGGCGCTACTTCTCTTTTTGAGCCCTGGCGTCATGACCACGGAATGGTTCTTCCCGCGCGAAGCGCCGCTGCTTCGTGTCGTTTCCTCAATTGAAGTGAACGCGCCGCCGGAGCGTGTTTGGAAGCACGTCGTGTCGTTCGCCGAACTGCCGCCGCCGGAAGAAGCGATCTTTCGCGCGGGGGTCGCTTACCCTATTCGTGCGCACATCGAAGGCTCGGGGCCGGGCGCCATTCGTTATTGCGAATTCTCAACTGGGCCGTTTGTCGAACCGATCAAGATTTGGGACGAGCCTCGGCTGCTGCAATTCTCCGTGAGCAGGAATCCGCGGCCGATGCAGGAGTGGAGCCCATACCGGCATGTCGAGCCGATGCACCTGGACGGCTACCTGGTTTCACGGCAAGGCCAGTTCCGCTTGGTCGCGCTACCGGGCGGCCGCACGCTGCTGGAAGGAACCACGTGGTACCAGCATCATCTTTGGCCGGCGGGCTATTGGCAATCGTGGTCGGACGCGATCATTCATCGGATACACCTACGTGTCTTGCGGCACGTGAAGGCGCTGTCGGAAACGGCCAGTTAATTTCTCTTGCAACCCGCCCGCGCGGCAATGCGTCGGATTATCCAACTGGGCCGGGGAGTCGCGCAGAAGTCCTTCGGAGCCACGAATGCTTTGAGGAGGACTTATGCATTGCAAGACTCTCGCCATTTTCTGCGCCACGTGTTTCCTGGCGTCGGCACAACCACCGCCGCGCGATACCATCGCCAAGCCGCTGTCTGAAAAAGAGAAGAAGAAGCGCGATCGGAACCTTGGCAAGGAACTGTCTTCCGCCTACGATTCCTGGGAAAAGAGCGACGTCGCCTACATCATCACCGACGAGGAACGGCAGGCCTTCCATCGTCTTTCGAATGACGAAGAGCGCGACCGTTTTGTCGAGCAGTTCTGGCTGCGGCGCGACCCGACTCCGGACACCGAGGAGAATGAGTTCAAGGAAGAACACTATCGCCGGATCGCCTATGCGAATGAACGGTTCGCCTCGGGAATCCCTGGGTGGAAGACCGATCGAGGTCAAATCTACATAAGATATGGACCACCCGCGGAAATAGAATCCCATCCCGCGGGCGGCCAATATCAGCGTTCACTTGAGGAAGGCGGCGGCGCTACAGTCACATTTCCATTTGAGAAATGGCGATACCGGTATCTCGAAAACGTGGGCACGGACATCGTGATCGAGTTTGTCGACTGCACGAATTCCGGAGAATACCGCATGACCACCGACCCTTCAGAG
This sequence comes from Bryobacteraceae bacterium, assembly GCA_036521635.1. GTDB lineage: Bacteria > Acidobacteriota > Terriglobia > Bryobacterales > Bryobacteraceae > Palsa-89. The sequence continues at coordinate 4,218 of DATDHK010000484.1, forward strand.
AAAGACGCTCTATCTCACGTGCCCGGCTACCAGCAGCCGCGTGCCCAGCGAAACCAATTTGAGATATTAGAGCGCGATGTAAATCTGCGGCGGCCGCCAGCCGTCAAATTCAAGGATCTGGAAGCGGCGGTCACGTCGAGCATCCGCTATGACACTTTGCCCATGAAAGTGAAAACGGATTTTGTCGCGGTCACGCCCACATCGGTCTTGAGCAACATCACGCTGCAGTTCGAACGCAAGGATCTTCAGTTCCAGCAAAAGGAAGGTTACTCGAAAGCGGTCATCAATTTGTACGCGCGGATCAGCACCATGTCGCGGCGCACGGTGAACATTTTCGAGGATGTCATCGCAGTCGACGCCTTGACCGGCACGCTCGAAAAGGCAACCGCCGGATTGTCGATCTACCAAAAAGCGGCGCCGCTCGCGCCCGGCAGGTATCGCTTGAACATTGCCGCCAAGGACGTTGTCGGCGGAAACACGGCGAGCTATGAAACGGTGCTCGACGTTCCCCAGTTCGAATAGGATTGGGACATCGTGTAGCAACGGACCTTCCACCCCGAGCCGCGGATCGCTAGCGCACCCGCGTAGTCCGGGGCCGCGCTGATGTCGAATAACGACCACGTTTCCACATCGCCATTGCGCATGCGAATGCGCGGTTCTTCGCCAGGCAGAAAAGCGACTTGAAAGTCGTTCAGAGGCATCGATAATCCGTCACCCACGGCTTTTATGTACGCCTCTTTGCGGGTCCAACAATCGAAGAAACCTCGCGCCCGCAACTGCGCGGGCAGGCTGAGCCACTGTTCGATTTCCTCCGGGCAAAAGTAGTTCTTGAGGATGCTCTCCGTGTCGTCCATCTCGCGCACGGCCTCGATATCGACACCCACTTCCTCGCTTAAGCAAAAAGCCATGAGAGCGAGGTCGTTGGAATGGGAGATATTGAATCTCAGTTCACTGCCGCCGCCGGCGCCTCCAAGACGAGGTTTGCCTTTTGGCCCATATTCAAAACAGATTTCCTCACCGCGCTTTTCAAGGTAACGGCCAAGAAGGATACGGAGAGTCGCCCGGGCAACGATGAAGCGCCGGCGGTGCTCGTCAAAACGGAATCGCCGCGCGCGGTCGTGCTCTTCGCCGCTCAGCAAAGCGTTCAAAGCCGCCAGCGAAGCCAGATCGGAATTCAACGATACGCACCAAACATGGATCTCGCCGCGGGCAATGGATCCACTGGACGTGGCAGGTGCAAACACCGACAACAATTGTAACGGCTTCGGATACAATGAGGAACGGGAGTGTGCCGGCATGGACGAGCGGGAAGACACCACTATATACAAAGTCGTCGTAAATCATGAAGACCAGTATTCGATCTGGCCCGCTCACCGCGAGAATGCGTTGGGATGGCGCGATGCCGGTAAGACCGGGACCAAGGCGGAATGCCTGGCGTACATAAAAGAAGTGTGGACCGACATGCGCCCGCTGAGCCTGCGGAAGAAAATGGAAGAAGCGTCGTCCCAAGGTCCCGATAAGCGCTGACGTAGGTGTGGCGCGGACACTCCGTGTCTGCGGCAGCCTGAAGGCGCCTGAAGGCCGCGCCACTAAATTCAGCCTCGGCCGCTGAAGGTTCTGGCTAGCACATCCATCTCTCGGCCGCTCAACTCCATCGCTGGTTCCGGATCGCCCGGGCCGGCCGCGGATAGAACAACCTGCTCCGCCAATTCGCCGACCGTCGGGAATGCGAACAGCTTCGCCGGACTGAATTCGATCCCCTCCCGGGCGGCCGCGGTGCTCGCGCGGATGCTCAGAATCGAATCTCCACCCAGCGAGAAGAAATTGTCGTTCATGCCGACGCGATCGACGCCCAACACCTGGCTCCAAATGCGTGCGAGCGCGCTTTCAATTTCCGTGCGCGGAGCAACATAGCTCCACTCGGATTGCGAATCCGGCGCCGGATCGGGAAGCGCCCGGTAGTTGACCTTTCCGTTTGGAGTTAGCGGGAAAGAATCCAGAACGACAAAATGCGACGGCCACATGTAAGCCGGCAGGGTGCGCTGCAGCCGTTTGCGCAGCTCTTCGATGTCGAGGGCCGTAGGATCGGCTGGTATTAGATACGCGATGAGACGCACTGCCCCAGCCGAATCCGGCCGGGCTACAACGGCGGCGCTTTGCACTTGCGGATCGGCCTTGAGCGCCGATTCGATCTCGCCCGGCTCGATGCGGTGGCCGCGAATCTTCACCTGCGTATCGATGCGGCCAAGGAAATCGATCTCCCCATGATGGGACCAACGCACCAGATCGCCGCTGCGATAAAGACGCGCCCCCGGTTCGAAACTGAATGGGTTGGGAACGAATCGCTCAGCGGTCAAATCCGGCCGGCCATGGTAGCAGCGCGCCAGACCGATTCCCCCGATGTACAGTTCGCCCGGCGCGCCGGCCGGAACCGGTTGCAAGGCGGAGTCCAGCACGTATAGCTGCAAATTCGCGATCGGACGGCCGATGCAGGGAGAGCCCGCGCGGCGTTCCGCAACCTTGGGCATCGGGGACCAAGTGGTTACCGCAGTGACCTCCGTCGGGCCGTATTTATTGACGAAATCGAATCGCAGCGGCTGGCGCGGCCATTCATGCAGACGATCGCCGCCGGTCAGCAGCGCGCGCAACGCGAAGTCCTCCGGCCAGGGTTGGTCGATCACCGCCTCGGCCAGCGGTGTCGGGAAGAAGCAGACGGTGATGCGTTCCGCGTTCATCCATTCCAGAAGCTTCGGCCAATCCGCGCGAACTTCATCCGTCGGAAGATGAACACTGGCTCCGGCGGCCAGATAGGGCCACATCTCCCATACCGACGCGTCGAATCCGAGCCCCGACAATTGACTCTTTCGATCGTGCGGAGTAATGCGATACGCATGGTTGTGCCAGGTCACGAGATTGACGAAGCCGGCGTGCGCGGTGGCGACGCCTTTCGGTCCGCCGGTGGATCCCGAGGTGTAAATGACGTAGGCCAAATTGTCCGGGGACATGCGAACGTCGAGATTGCTCAAGTCCTGGCGCGCGATCTCTTCGCGGTCTGAATCGAGGAACAAGACCGGCCCCGCGAAACCCGGCACGCGGTCACGCAGATGCTCCACTGTTAACAACGCGGCCGCACCCGCGTCGGCGGCCATGAAGGCGAGACGCTCTGGAGGCAACGCTGGATCAAGCGGAACATAGGCCCCGCCCGCCTTCATGACAGCCATCCGCCCGGTGACCAGATCGGCGCTGCGTTCCAGGCAAACCGCCACCGTCTTTTCGGGTTCCGCGCCACGGTTCCGCAAACAGCGTGCGACTTGATTGGCGCGGCGGTTTAGCTCGTCGTAGGTAAGACGTTCGTTCTGGAACGCAACCGCGAGAGCATCGGGAGCCCGGCCCGCTTGCGCTTCGAACATGTGGTGGTAACAAAGATCTCTTGGAAAAAGCCCGGCTGTATCGTTCCATTCCACCAGCGCCTGGTGGCGTTCCGCCGGACTGAGCGACGGCAAATCGCCGACGGCGCGGTGCGGATCGGCTGGAATATCTCGCAATAAACCCACGAGACTTTCCAGCAATCTCTGGATCACGGTGCGGTCGAAACGGCGGTCGTCGTAAAGCAGCCGCAAGCGCAGCTCGTTACCCGGCTCGGCCACCAGCATGAGTGGCCATGTGCTTTTCTCCAAAGGTTCGAGGCCGGTGATTTCGAGGCTCGCGCAGTCCTCCACGGACAAATGCCGGGGACGGTTCTGAAACACAATCACGCTTTCGAACAAGGGCAAGCCTCGGGGAACATCACTCCACGATTGGATCTTCGTCAGCGATGCGGCGGCGTGGGAAATGATTTCAGTCTGCTCGGTTTGCGAGCGCTGAAGCCATTCGGCGCCGCTCTCGCGGCCGTCGAGCCGCGTACGCACCGGCACCGTGTTGATGAACAGGCCCACCATTTCCTCGGCGCCCGCGAGCGTGTCTGGCCGGCAGGAAATCGTCGCGCCGAAGCATACGTCGTCGTGCCCGCTCCAACGTCCGAGCAGCAATGCCCAGGCGGCCTGAACCACCGTGCTCATTGTGGCGCGATGGGCGCGGACAAACTGGAGGAGAGCTTCCGTGGCCGCGGCCGGGAGAATATGCTTCTCTTTGGCCTCGCCCTGGCCATCCGAATTGGTCTTCACTGAACCTGGCAGAGGCGTTGCCGATTCAAACCCTTGCAATTTCCCGGTCCAGAACGACTCCGAAGCGCCCGGCGTCTGCCGGTCGAGCCACGCGATGTAATCGCCATACTGCGGCGCCGGGTTTAACCTCGGACGGCCGCCTTGCGAAAGCTCCCGATAGTTTTGCAGCACCTCGCCGACGCCGGAGAGCATGGACCAACCGTCCATCAGCAAATGGTGAAACGTCCACACGCATACCCAGGTGTCCGTCGCCATTCTCACCAGCGCCAGCCTGAGCAGCGGCGCGTGCGTGAACTCGAAACCTTTGCTGCGATCCGAAACGAGAAACTCTTCGAGACGCTGCTGCTGTGCCGACGGGGCAAGCGCGCGCCAGTCCAATTGCGTGACTGGTAGGGTGGTTGCGGATCTCACCACTTGCACCGGATGCCGCAGATTCTCCCACTGGAAGGACGTTCGCAGAATCGCGTGCCGGTCGATTACTATCCGCCAGCTTTCCTTGAAAGCTTCCGTGTCGAGATCGCCTTGGATGGTAAACGGCCGCTGTTCGAAATAGGCGTCGCGTTCCGGCGAACTCAAATGGTGGAACAGCAGACCTTCCTGGATGGGCGATAGCCGGTAGACATCCTCGAGGTCCGGGCATGCGGCGGCGACCGTTGCCAGTTCCGATCCATCCAACCCGGCCAGCGGAAAATCCGCGGAGGTCCAACCGGAGAGAGCCGGTGAATCGCAGGCCGCCGCGATCTGCTGCAACTCGTTCCGGAACTGCGTCGAGAGCTCTTCGATGGTTGACCGGGCGTGAAGGTTCTCGCTAAATTCCCAGGCGTAGTGAAACCGGTCGCCTTGAACGCCGCAGTTCAACTCGATGAGATGCGGCCGCAGGGCGTCCGGCGCGCGCACCGGCCCTGGGTCGATCTCCGAATGACGCAAGTGCGGCGACGAAGACAGCATACGATCGAATTGGCCCAGGTAGTTGAAACTCACTTCGGGTTCGGGCGCGCGCTCGAGCACGGCGCGGTGCGGGGATTTGCCGTACCGCAACAAACCATAGCCCAGCCCCGAATCCGGAATCGCGCGGAGTTGAGCTTTCACCGTATCGAGCGCTGCCATCGGATTCTGCGCGCCATGGAGTTCAATCCGCACTGGAAAACGGGCGGTAAACCAGCCAACCGTTTGGAACACGTCGAGATCGTGGGGACTGGACTCGCGACCGTGAGTTTCGAGCGTCAGTTGAATCGCCGATTGTCCGGCGAAGCGTGAAAGCACGCGGACCAGCGCCGACACCGCGGCCTCTTCGATGCGCGCCCGGTGCTTGCGCGGAAGCCGCTGCAAGAGGGCGCGCGTTTCCGCCGTGCTGAGAGAAAAAGAAACGGTGCGGGCGAAAGCGAACGTGTTCGGACCTCGCTCAAAATCGCGGGGAATCGAATTCGCCGACCTCTGCGCGGCGGCGATCCACCATTCGGCCTGGCTCTGAACGGTGGCCGTGTTCGCTCGCGCTTCGAGCCTGATCGCCCACTCAAGAAACGACGCGCCGCGTACCGGTGCATTTACGTTTCCGCCACGGCTCCGCAGATCGTCCAACAGAATTCGCCACGACACTCCGTCAATCGCCAGATGATGAACTATCAGCAGCAACAGGCTTGGACGATCCGGCCCGAACGAGAACCGCGCGGCTCGCAGAAGACGGCCGGACGAAATATCGAGACTCGTTTGCAAGCGCGCTGCCGCCGCTCGAAATAGCTTGTCGCCGGTGGCAGGCGGCACAGCGCTTAAATCAACATCGCGAAAATCTGGAACGGGCTCGCCGGCTCCTTGCTTCCACTCGTCACCCTCGCGGCGGAAACGCAGGGAGAGCGCGGCATGCCGACGGATCACGGATTCGAGAGCGTGCTCAAGTCCGGCGGGAGCGAGAGGATCGATCTCCAGCACGATGGCCTGATTGAAGTGATTTGGCCGGTCGCCCCAATGTTCAAAAAACCAGCTCTGGATTGGGCTGACAGGCGCTTCATGAGCGATGGCCGGCGCCAACTGTGAAGAGGCCGACGAGGGCGTCGGCTGCGGACCCGGGGGTCCGCCCCACGATTTATGCGATGACGCCAACGCTTCAATGGTCCCTCGCTCTAAAACATCGCGCACCGAAATGTTCAGCTCCGCGCGCTTGCACTTCGCCGAGACGATCATCGCCAAAATCGAATCCCCGCCGAGATCGAAGAAGTTGGCATGGATGTCCGGACTGGAAATCCCCAACACCTCGGCCCAGATGTCCGCCAGCAGCTTCTCAGCCGGGGTCCGCGGCGAAGTGGCCGAGCCTACGGAAGGGTTCGCAACTGGAGCCGGCAGCGCCCGGCGATCCAACTTTCCGCTCGGCGACAACGGCCACTCCGCGAGCCGCGTGAACAGCGAGGGCGCCATGTACTCCGGCAGGTGGCGAGACAGGAACTCGCGCAGATTTTGCTCCGTGGGCGAGGCGCCGGCATCCGCAAGATAGTACGCGGACAGATGTGGCCGCGCGCCGCTTTCATCGAGGAGCACGGCGGCGTCCGAAACCTCAGGGTGCAATCGCAACGCCGCCTCAATTTCGCCCAACTCGATTCGAAATCCGCGCAGCTTCACCTGCCGGTCCAGCCGGCCGAGGAACTCGATGTTTCCATCCTCCAGGTAGCGGGCTTTGTCGCCGGTGCGATACAGGCGGGCGCCGGGTTCATTCGCGTACGGGTCGGGGATGAAGCGTTCGGCCGTCAAGCCGGGACGGTCCAGATAACCGCGCGCGAGCGCGACTCCGCCGATATACAACTCGCCGGGCACACCGGATGGCACGCAACGGAAGCGAGTATCCAAAATGCGAATTGTGACATTGGAGATAGGCCGCCCAATCGGAACGGTGGCGCTTTCGACTGCTTGCGAGCAATCCCAATGCGTCACGTCAACGGACGCTTCGGTGGGTCCGTACAGGTTGTACAACTTCGCATTTATCCGTTGGCGGAAACGCGTTAGCAATTCGCGGCTCAGCGCTTCGCCGCTGGCAAACACGTGACGCAGGCTGGAGCAGCTTTCGATGCCCGGCTCCTCCAGGAAAGCGCCCAGCATGGAAGGGACAAAGTGAATGGTGGTGATGCCTTCGCGGACGATTAGCTGCCTGATCGCCGCGCTGTCGCGATGCGCTCCGGGGGCTGCCAACACCAGCCGCGCACCGATTAGCAGCGGCCAGAAAAATTCCCAAACCGAAACATCGAAGCTCATTGGCGTTTTTTGCAGAACACGGTCGGAAGCGGTTAGCTGGTACTGCTGCTGCATCCACCGCAGGCGGTTAACGATTGCAGCGTGCGTGTTGACCGCCGCCTTGGGAGCGCCCGTGGAGCCCGACGTGAAAATCGCGTAAGCGCCGTGAAGGCCCGATATTTCCGGCCGGACGAAAGACGCGCCGTCCGACAGTTGGAATTTCTCCTCCATGGCGATGAGCTTCGCCGAGACGCCCGATAGCAAAGGGAAGAATTGGCGCTGGGCAACGATCAGCCGTGCGCCGCAATTGGCGGCCATGAAGCGCAGCCGCTCCTCCGGATACGAAGGGTCGAGAGGAACATAAACCGAGCCCGCTTTCAAGATCGCGAGCAGCCAGACCACCAGATCGACAGATCTGTCGGCGCAGATTCCAACACGGATATCCGGCCCCGCGCCGAGTTGCTGTAGCCCGTGCGCCAGCTCATCCGACCAACTGTCGAGCTCACGATACTTAAGCCGGCGCGAGCCGCATACAGCCGCGATCGCCTCCGGCGTGCGTTCGGCCTGCTGCCGGATCAGCTCGTGAAGCGGGCATTGCCGAATGCTCAGATTGCTCGTGTCGTTCCATTCGATCAAGACCTGATGGCGTTCGGCGGGAGTTAGCAGATCCAGGCTGTCGAGCCGTCGCGCGTCGCGCACCAATTCCGAGAGCGCGGCCTCGAAATGAGCCAACATTTGTTCGGCTACGTGCGCGGGATACAGGGCCCTGTTGAATGCCAGCCGCACGCGCAGCTCATTTTCAGGAAACGCTTCCAACGTGAGCGGGTAACCGGTGTGGGCGCTGGAGTGGACGAAATCGCGAATCGTCAAACCCGCGGAGCCGGACGCCTCATGATTGACGGCGGGCAGATTGTCGAACACCAGCAGGCTGTCGAACAAGCGGCCGCCCGCCGGCGCTCCGCTCCACTTCTGGATATTTGCAAGCGAGGCCTCTTCGAATCCACGCGCCTCCATGTGGCTGGCCTGCACGCGTTTCAGGAATGAGATCGTGTCGTCAGTGGGCGGCATGATCACACGCAGCGGTAGCGTGTTCACGAACAGCCCGACAATCGACTCAATCCCCTCGAGCGGCCCCGCGCGGCCCGAAACGACTGTCCCAAACACGACATCCGTTTTCGCGGCATGCAGACTCACCGTCAATGCCCACGCCGCCTGGACCATGGTGTTCAGCGTGATTCGGTTCGCGCGCGCCAACTCACGAACCTGCCCGGTGAACGCAGCGGTCAAAGTACGCTGGCGCGTTGCATATCCAGTCTTCGCGGCGGCGCGGCCGGGATCGGGTTCGAATCCACGGAGGGCTTCACGCCAGTATTCCGCGGCCAGCGCCGAATCGCACGTCTTGAGCCACGCCAGATAATCGCGATACGGCCGGCGGCGAGGCGGATCGATTGGCGCGCCGCGCCGAAATGCATCGTATAAAGCAAACACGTCCGCCAAGACGAGCGATACCGACCAGCCGTCGAGAATCAGGTGATGCCAAGTCCAAACGATTCGCCAGGTACTGGCGGCCAGGCGGACCGCGGTGAGCCGCATGAGCGGCGGGCGAGAGAGCACGAATCCGCGCAGTCGCTGATTTTCTTCGAATCCATTTATAGCGGAACCTGGCTCACGCCAATCCAGTTGCTCCAGGGGAAGCGCAACTTTCTGCCGCACCACTTGCACCGGATGGTCCAGCTTCTCGGTGAAGAAGCACGTGCGCAGCGCCGGGTTGCGCTCGATCGCTACATTCCAGGCACGCTCGAACGCAGCCGTGTCCAAATCGCCTTCGATGGTCCACGCGGCCTGTTCCACGTACAAATCCGAGCCGGGCGCGGAGAGCACGTGAAACAGAATGCCGTGCTGCATGCCGGAGAGCGGCAGGATCTCTTCGACATTTTTCATCCACTGCTCCGGGCGCTTTGCATCACTTCAGCCGGACGGCTGCGGGCAAGCTCCTGCAACTCCGCCAGATGCTTCAGGCCGTTGAGCACGGGCTCCACCGCCACGCCGAAATCGATGAGGCAGGCTGCCTCGTTGACGCCGATTTCGATCAGACGTTCCACCATCCGCATGCAGTGCCGCGGTGTGCCGATGAGCGAAGCGGTGTGGTAGTAGCGCTCGAACGCAAACGCAGCCAGGTCGTCCAGATGGCGTTCGAGGTCATCGCGATTTACGTCGATGCCCAGGCCGCGCGCGCCGGTTTCGATGAGAGCGACGTGCGACTTGAGATAGTTGCACAGGGGTTGCCGCACCACGCTCAGCACGCGGTCGGGGTCGTCGCCCACGAAGGCGTGAATCATCATGGTGACCTGGCCCGCTGCCGGATCGAAGCCGTTTTTGGCGCGCGCCTCGCGGTAGATCGCGATCTTGGCCGCGGCCTCGTCAACCGTTTGCGTCAACAAAGCGGTGAGAACGTTGGCGCCCATTTCGCCGGCGCGCCTGAACATTTCCGGATCTCCGCTGCACGTGATCCAGACGGGAAGCTCCGCCTGAATGGGCCGGGGAAACACGCGGACCTCAATCGGCTCACCCGCGCCGTCGCGGCCTGGAATCGATTCGCCACGCCATAGCCGGCGGACCTCTTCGATTCCCGTGAACATCAACGCGCGCTTGTCGCGATAGCGTTCCGGAAAAAACGCGAAATCGTTGGGCTGCCAGCCGGAGGTGAATGAGAGGCCGATGCGGCCGCCCGAGAGGTTGTCCACCACCGCCCATTCCTCCGCCACGCGCAACGACGAATGCAGCGGAATCACCACGCTGCCCGAGCGCAACTGAATTCGCCGCGTGGAAACTGCGAGCGCCGCGCTGAGCACGGACGGATTCGGATACAGCCCCCCTTTGCGGTTGAAGTGGCGCTCCGGCGTCCACACCGCTTCGAATCCGTTCTGGTCGGCGAAGCGGGCGCCTTCCAGGTAGAGGCGGTACTTTTCGTCGTGCGTGGCGGCGTCTTCGTCGGCGAAATAGAACAGGCTGAACCGCAGAGGCACGCTGCTACCGGAATCCGCGGACGCGGCATCTTCCTCTTCGATCAATGCTGAAAGATACTCAAGCTCTTGCTCTTTGAGTTCGATCAGCGGCGCCGTGCTGACGGCCATTTCGCGCGGCTTTTCCGGCGCGTCCATATGGGGCGCGACAGGGAGCACGACAGGAAGCGCGGCGGCAAGCTCGGCGATGGTTTGATATTGGAAAAACTGTTGCGGCGTCAGTCGCACGCCCGCCTGCGCCAGCGACGCGATGATCTGGATCGCTTGCACCGAATCGCCGCCCAACGCGAAGAAATTGTCGTGGATGCCCACGCGCTCCAGGCCTAGGGTCTCGCGCCAGGCCCGCGCCAGACGGTGCTCAACATCGGTGCGGGATTCAACATATTCGATATCCAGATCCGGACGGGGATGTAGCGATGGGGGCCGCGTTGCAGTGCTCGCGACGGCATCCAGGGCTTGTTTCCGCGCCGCGCTGCCGGGTTGTTCCAGTTCCGCAATCAGGTCAAACGTGGCAACGGCGACCTGCGGCCCACACTTGGCGGCGAGAATCCGCTCGAGCGCCTCAATGCCCTGCTCCACCGGCATTCCCCCTGGTTTTGTTTCGCCGGGCATGACCTCCGCTTGAGCGGGCTGCTCGGACGAAAATGCCTTGATCGCGGCGGCTGCGTCGCCGATGCGTCTCTGGGTGAATCCCTCGATCTCGACCAGAGGCGTTCCGTCCGAGTCGACGACCACGGTGTCAAACGTCAGCGTCTCACCGGATGGATCGACGTCACGGCGATATCGCGCATGGCTGTAAATGCTGCGCGGCACCGGGCGATGAATCCGCAGGCGGCGGTACAAGATGGGCAGAAACGCGCCCTCCGCCAGATGTTCCTGCGCGCGTCCGGTGGCTCGATCCATCAAGGCCGGATGGTATTGAATGGTTTCGAAATCGGCGCTGAAAACCTCCGCCAGTTCAAGCTGAACAAGCACCTCGTCCGCGCCTACTTGCGAAGCGACTACGTTCTGCCAGCGCGGCCCAAGATCTTCTTCCCGATCCTCTTCGCGCGGGACGTCGCGGCGGCTGCACCGGGCCGTCACTTCCATCAGATCGATAGGCGGCGATGGAACTGCGTCGACGATGCAGGCATGACCCGAGGCGTAGCGCGCAAGTCCAGAAGCCGCTTTGCCCACGGCCGCGAGATCGCTTTCCACATAGAAGTCGAACCCATCGCCCGCCGGCGTCATGACCAGGCGAACTTCGCGCGTCTGATCGTTCCGCACGCGCAACGGAGACAGAAAATATAGATCGCGGATTTCGATGCATCGCCCGCGCGCCCGATCCGCCAGCGCCGCCCGCACCATTTCGATGTAGGACGTCCCGGGAATCACCGCGGTGCCTACCAGCCGGTGCTCGTCCAGAACC
>DATDHK010000485.1:0-8058 GCA_036521635.1 Bryobacteraceae bacterium
ACAGGCCGATTACCAATCGGCGGCAGGTTACCAACCTGCCCCACATGAATCAAGCGTTTTTCGAGAATGGATTTTACTATGCTGTCCGGCAGTTGGATCAGATTGGCCCGGGCGGTTGCCGCAGCGCCCGCGACTGCCGCCCTCGCCAGCGCCAACGCGGATTCAAGATCGGAAGCGAACTTTTCCGGCACTTGCATTGCAGACAAGGATTCGATCAGCAAACCGGCTTGCTCCGCCACTTCGATTGGAACTGTTGCCGCCGATTCCAAGTTGGCACTCTGAAAGGCCGCGGCGTCGCGTTCTATAGCCGCCGAGAAAAAGTTGAGCGCGTTGTCAAAACAGCCGGGCACAGCAAGGAAGGCGCACAACTTCGATCCCAGGGCGGCTGCCATTGCGCCGGCGGCCGCGGCGGCGCTGCCACCACCTTTGGGCGATTGCCGGCGTGCGAGGTCCTGAAATAAAGGCTCGATGGCCAGCCGATTTTCCAAAATCAGATTCGCCTCAAAATGTTCGCATTGCAGATAGTGAGCGGCGGCCTGCTCCATCGCCCTCCTAGGCACAAGGCCCACAATTTGACTACCGGCGATGGAGACATTGCGGGCGGCTGCCTCGCCGCGCACAGAATCGAATACGTCATGTAAAGGAGTCCGTTCAAAATCCGTCAAGTTCATCGCCACCTGCACCATCTTGCGGCTGGCGAGCGGACGGCCGATTGCTTTCAGGAACGGCAGTCCACCCGAAGCCCCCCGGATCTTTCTGGCGATTGCATGGGCAACCCCCACGTCCTGAGTGTTGAGATTCACGTTAAACGCAATCAGCAATTTTCGAGCGCCGATCACGCACGCTCCGGCACTCGGATGAAGCTGCGGACCGCCCAGATCCGGCGAAAGCGCGGGATTTTCAAAACCCCCTCGCCGGCAATTTTCCAAAGGAACGCGCTCTGGGCCGCGGGCCGCCGCTTCGTAGAAATAAACCGGCACGCCCAAACTCTCCCACACCCTTTTTCCCGTCGCATGCGCGATGTCCACGCAGTCCTGAATCCCGACACCTTCCAACGGCACAAATGGCACAACGTCCGCCGCGCCGATTCTGGGGTGCACGCCGCTGTGCCGCCGCAAATCAATCCGTTTTACCGCTTCCGCAATTCCACAAAACGCCGCGTCCGCCACCGCCTCGGGAGGCCCTGCGAAGGTTATCACCGACCGGTTGTGATCTTCGTCCATCTCCGCGCGCAGCAGTATCACGCCGGCGACGGATTCAATGGCTTGCTGTATGGCGCGGACAGTCGCCGCGTCGCGGCCTTCGGAAAAATTTGGGACACACTCGATCAACGGGCCGGCCACTTCACCTCGGATCTCTGGAGCAGAGTCGCTCCATTTTTCATCACCAAATCCACCAGGTTCACACCAAAATGATAGGGTATTTCCCGATAGTCCGGCACGCTCAACATCACCAGGTCGGCGCTCTTGCCGATTTCGAGCGATCCGATGCTGGCGGCTCTTCGCAATGCATGCGCGCCGTTGATGGTTGCGGCGGTGAAAGCTTCCGCCGGAGTCATCTTCATTTCCCGGCAGGCCAACGCGATGGTCATTTGCATATTTTGAGAGGGACTGGTTTCGGGATTGTAGTTGGTGGCGAGCGCCACTGCCGCGCCGCTGTCGAGGAGCATTCGGGCGGGCGCGTAGTCCTGCCGTCCGAGATAAAATACGGCTCCCGGCAGCAGCGTCGCAACCGTGTTGGATTGCGCCAGCAGCATCGCGTCCTCTTCGCTCACATCGATAACGTGGTCCACGCTGGCGGCGCCCAGCTCGACGGCCAACCGAATGGCGCCCGCGTTGGAACCCCTGCCGGCGTGCATCTTCAAGCCGAAGCCAAGTTGCCGCGCAGCGTTGAAATACCGGCGCGCCTGATGGACTGTGAAGGCGCCTGTTTCACAACGGGCGTCGGCGAATTCCGCCAGCTTGCGCCGCTTGACCAGCGGCAATAAATGCGAGCACAGCCAATCGAGATACCGGTCCGGCCCCGCTTGATCGCCGAGTGGAATCCGGTCGCTCAAGAACGTCGACACGACGGTGACCGGCTGCTTTTGCAGTTCTGCGTGCACCCGCAGGATCTTGATCTCGTAGGCTTCCGTAAGTCCGAAGCCGGATTTCATCTCGATGGTTGTGGTGCCGTGACGCACCGCTTCCTCAATGGAGTGCAACGCCTGGACCGCCAATGTATGCGCGGACAAGTCGCCGATGGCCCGGCTCAGCGCCAAAATTCCGCCGCCCGCCAGCGCGATGTCTTCGCGGCTGGCGCCGGCCATGTGCATTTCATAATCGACCATGCGCGGCGGACCGCTCACCAGGTGCGTGTGGCTGTCGACGAATCCCGGCATCACCACGCGTCCGCTGGCGTCGATTTCCGCCGCGTTCCTGGCGAGGGCAAGGTTCTCCAGCCTTCGACTCGGCCCGACTTCCCGGATCAAACCGTCGACAACCAGGACAGCGCCATCTTGAATGAGCCCCAGGTTTCTTACGTCGGCCCCACGCCGGGGACCGCTCGTTCCGCGTAGCGTTAGAAGTTGCCTGGCTCCTCTAACCAAGGTGAGTTGATGCATTCCCTGAAAGGAACCGGATTGGCGAAAATACGGTAGTTTCTAGACTAACAATAAAGACAATAAGGTGCTAATATGTTTTATAAAGTGAAGTCCAAGACCGGCCAGCGTCCACTCAAGACACTGGAACGCGTGCTCTCGAAAGCCGGGCTTGGTTCGCGGACCGATGCGCGCAAGTGGATCGGCGCGGGTCGCATCCAGGTAAACGGCAAACTGGTTCAGACGCCGGATCATTGGGTGGACCTCGAGCGCGATCGGGTTACGCTCGATGGCAAACCGGTGCGCGCCGGCAAGAAAATCTACCTGTTGCTTTACAAGCCCAAAGGGTACATCACCAGTTATAAAGATCCGGAGGGACGCCCCACCGTTTACGATCTGATTCAGAACGTGGGTCAGTGGGTGGCGCCGGTGGGAAGGCTCGATCGGGACACCAGCGGGTTGCTGCTGCTGACCAACGACACGCAATTCGCCGAGCTTGTCACCAATCCGGATTGCAAGATTTCGAAGACCTACCTGGTGAAGGCGTCAACGCGGCTGAGCGACGACCAACTGGAGCAGCTTCGAAAAGGCGTGATGCTGAACGATGGGCCGGCGCAGCCTGCGATTGTGCAGCGGGTGCGCGATTCGGGCAAATACACGCACCTTGAGCTTACGATTCGCGAGGGACGGAACCGGCAAGTGCGCCGGATGATTGAAGCGATCGGCAGCAAAGTGCTGAAGCTGGTCCGGACCGAAATCGGCGGGTTGCGCATCGGCGATCTTCCGATAGGAAAGTATCGCGAGTTATTGCCGGCTGAAGTGCGCTTGCTTTGTGGGGCAGGATGGTATCCTGCCGCCGATTGTTAATCGGCGTGTTACTGTATCGAAAATTATTACAGGCGGATTACCAATCCGCCGCAGGTTACCAACCTGCCCCACACATGACAACAAGTTGCAGCACCGACGCGCTGTGTAACAATGTTTGCGGTAACTATGCCAAACCTGTTAGCTCGAAAGCCACTGCACTTACTCATGGAAGAGGCGCGCACAACCGGCGAGCACAGCCTCAAGCGAACCCTGGGCGTCCTCCAGTTGACGGCCCTCGGAGTCGGCGCGGTGATCGGAGCCGGAATCTTCGTCATGGCCGGATTGGGCGCGCACTACGCCGGTCCGGGACTCATGCTGTCCTTTGTCCTATCCGGATTAGGATGCGCTTTCGCGGCCCTCTGCTATGCGGAATTCGCCGCCATGATTCCACTCGCCGGCAGCGCCTACACCTACGCCTACGCCACGCTCGGAGAAATCTTCGCCTGGATAATCGGTTGGGATCTCACGCTCGAATACGCCATGGGCGCCAGCACCGTGTCTTCCGGCTGGTCGAACCACTTCATTGAGCTGCTCAATATTTTTCACATCAAAATGCCGCTGTGGCTGGCGTACGATCACTGGACGGCGCTGCGCACCGCGGAAGCCTCCGTCGCCCGCCAGATGGCCCAAGCTTCCGATGCTGCGCTTGTGCCGGGGACGCAAGCGTTCATCGAAAAGACAATGTCGATCACCGCGGCGCACCCTCCCGAGTTGATCCAGAGAGCGCACGACTTGCTCGCGGCCCCACAAATTTTTGGAGTCGAGATCGGTTTTAATCTGCCGGCGCTTCTGATCGCGCTGGTGATCACCGCGATCCTCGCTATCGGCATCAAAGAGAGCGCCAGGTTTAACGCCACTATCGTCATCATCAAGGTTTCGGTGGTGCTATTCGTGATTGGCCTCGGAATCAAATACGTCAACACCAGCAACTGGGGATCTGATTGGTCGACATTCGCGCCGTTCGGCATGGCTGGAATCGGGGCCGGGGCAGCGTATATATTTTTCGCGTACATCGGCTTCGACGCCGTCTCGACAACAGCACAAGAGGCGAAGAACCCCCAGCGCGATTTGCCCATCGGAATTATTGCCTCGCTGCTGATCTGCACCGTTTTGTATATCGCGGTCGCGGCCGTGCTGACAGGCATGGTGCCTTGGAGCGACGTGAATATCGAAGCGCCGGTTGCCCGCGCATTCCTGGACCGCGGCCTGGTTATTCCTTCGCACATTATTACCGTCGGCGCGTTGGCCGGTTTGACCAGCGTGATGCTGGTGATGCTGCTTGGCCAAACGCGCGTGCTCTACTCAATGGCCAACGATGGATTGTTGCCGAAGCGTTTCTTCGCCGAGATTCATCCGAAGTTCCGCACTCCCTGGAAGAACACGATTCTGGTCGGCGTGTTGGCCGCGGTGGTTGGAAGTTTGACGCCCATCGACGACATCGGCAAGATGGTCAACATCGGAACGCTGTTGGCCTTCGTCATCGTTTGCGTCGCGGTGGTGGTGCTGCGGCTTACAGACCCAGCCCAGCCGCGCCCGTTCCGCACACCGTGGGTCCCTATCATTCCGATTCTCGGCGTTCTCTTCAACGGATACATGATGTACAAACTGGGATGGCTGAACTGGGCGCGCCTGATTATTTGGCTGGCGATTGGTCTGGTCGTCTACTTTGCATATGGCCGGAAGCACAGCCGGGTTCAGGAAGCGCTGAAAGGTGGACGCTGAAAGGTGGACGGTGATCGGTGGTTGGTGATCGGTACTGACCACCAGTCACCGATCACCAATCACTCATATCGCAGAGCTACCATCGGATCTACCTTCGCCGCCCGCCGCGCCGGCAGATAACTCGCCAGCACGGCCACGCCCGCCAGCAGCAGCGAGACCGCGGCGAACGTCGCGGGATCCGTCGGCCGGACGCCCCACAAAAACTTGGCAAGGACTCGCGTCAGCGCGAAAGCGCCGGCCAGACCCAGCACGACACCGCAGCCGGTCAGGATCATCCCATGCCCCACCACCAACTTCAAAACGTCGGTGATGCGCGCGCCCAGCGCCATCCGCAAGCCCATCTCGTGCGTGCGCTGCGTCACCGAATAAGCCATCACGCCGTAAATCCCCACCGTCGCCAGAACCAGCGCCAACCCCGCGAAAATCGCCAGCAGCAGCGCGGTCATGCGTGGTTGAGCAATGGAACCCGAACGAATCTGTTCCATGGTTGAGACGGACGCAATGGGCAGATCCTTGTCCACCGACCAGATCACGGCCTGTATGGACGATACCTGCTTCATCGGGTCGAGCGAAGTTTGCACCAGCAGGCTCAAGTAGGGCCACGCAAACGGGTCCTGCAAGTATGACAAATAAACTTCCGGCTGTGGTTCCGACCTCAGTCCTAGTTGACGAACATCGCCCACCACACCTTCGATGGATACCCAGTTCTTTCCGTCCCCCGAAATACGCGCGCCGACCGGATTTTCGTTAGGCCAAAACTTGAGAGCCATGGCCTGATTAATCAGCGCGACTGTCGGAGTCGCCCCCGTATCTCTTTCGGAAAAATCCCGGCCCTTCAGCAATGGAATGCCGAGCGTGCGCAAATAGCCCGGTCCGACGATGTTGAAGTTCACAATCGGCTTATTCTTCGGCCCTGGATCCGGACGTCCCTCGATGCTGATGCCGATTGAGTCGCTATTGTTCGTGAGCGGGACATCGGTCGCCACCGCGGTGGACCGCACGCCCGGCAGTTGCTCGATGCGATGCAGCACTGTCTCCATAAATGGGGCGCGCGCCTGCGTCTTCGCGTACTTTTTGCTCCCCATGGAAATGTTCATCACCAGGACGTTTTCCGGATGGACCCCGGCGTCAACGCGTTCCAGAATCATGAAGCTCTTGAGCGTCAATCCGGCGCCGATCAAGAGCACCAAAGCGAGCGCAATTTCCGCCACCACCAGCACGCCGCGAATCCGGTTTCGCCTCTGGTTTCCGGTAACGCCGCGGCTGCCTTCCTTGAGCGTGTCGTTCAAATCCAGCCGCGATACTCCCAGCGCGGGCGCCAATCCGGCAACCATCCCCACCAGCAGCGAGAGCGCCAGCGTGAAACCCAGGACGCCGCCGTCGATAGAGACGGAATCCATGGCCGCTGTCTTGAACGCCGTGCGCACCAATATCACCATCGCCTTCACTCCCCAATAGGCGAACAGCAGTCCCGCGGTTCCACCGGCCACCCCCAAGAGTGCGCTCTCGGTTAGCAATTGCCGGATGATGCGAAAGCGGCCTGCGCCCATGGCCGCGCGGACCACGAATTCCTTCTGACGCCCCGCCGTCCGGGCCAAATACAGGTTCGCGACGTTGGCGCACGCAATCAGCAGAACGAATCCCACGGCGCTCAGGAAAATCAGGAGAGCGGCGCGAAAACTTCCAACAAAAGATTCCTGCAGCGGCAGCACGCGCACGCCCGTGTCCTTGTCGTATTTTGGATACTGCATTTCCAACCGGCGGGCGATCGTGTCCATCTCGACCTGAGCTTGGGCCATGGTGGCGTCCGCTTTCAGTCGAGCGGCAACGTTGATAAAGCCGTGGCCACGATTCGGATCGGGCGGCAGCGGAAGCACCAGGTTGCACGGATTATCCGGAGGAAACTGAAAAGCGCCCGGCAGGATTCCGATCACCGTATAGTTCTCATCGTTGAGTTTTACGATTTTGCCAAGCACGCCGGGATCGCGGGCAAAGCGGCTTTGCCACAGCCCTTCCGATAACAGCAGCACGTGATCTTCGCCGGGTTGTATCTCATCAGCCAGAAATGCCCGGCCATGAATCGGTGTGACCCCTAATAGAGCTAAGAGTCCGGCTGAGCTTCGCAGCCCGTACACCCGCTGTGGTTGGTCGCCACCGGTAAGATTGAACGACCGCGCGACGTAGCCCTCCACTTGCTCAAAGCTGTGGCTCTGCGATTTCCAATCCATGAAATCGGGATACGACGTGATGGCGGACGGCAACCGGTCACCCTTGGGTCCGGTCGGCCAGAGCCGCATCAACCGGCCGGCATCTTTGTAGGGCAGCGGCCGCAGCAGAAGCGCGTTCACCACGCTGAAGATTGCGGTGTTCGCTCCGATCCCGAGCGCCAGCGTCAATATCGCAACGATGGAAAATCCTGGGCTCTTGCGCAGTGTCCGCGCGGCATAGCGCAGGTCCTGCCATAAAGTTTCGATCCGTTGAAAAGTCCACATGTCGCGGCACTCCTCTTTCAAAAATGTAGGATTCCCAAAACTGTGGCGGGCCTCTTGCGCAGCCTCGCCCGGGTTCATCCCCGCTTGCCGATGACGCTCGGCGCGAGTCTCCAGGTGGAATCGCAACTCGTCGTCCAAATCGCGATCCAGCCTGCGACGCATTAGCAATGTGCGCCAGCGCTGCCGAAATCCCGCTAACCACTCCCAATTCACAACGCGCCTCAACTCGTCCGCATGACCAACGAAATAGCTCCGGCCAGCCGGTCCCAACTCGACGCTTCCATGGCCAAATACTTCCGTCCGGCCGCGGTGAGCCGGTAATACTTCGCACGGCGATTGTTCTCGGAGAGGCCCCACTCGGCGTTCAACAAGCCGCGCAGCTCCAGCCGGTGCAGCGCC
>DATDHK010000486.1:0-16407 GCA_036521635.1 Bryobacteraceae bacterium
ATGCTTGCAGTCGCCGTTTTTCCGGCTAAACGCGAAGTCCAGATCATCGATCGTCCGGAGCCGGTCATCTTGTCGCCAACCCAGGCCAAAATGCGGGTTCTGGAAGTTGGCGTTTGCGGAACCGACCGGGAGATCGTCTCGTTCCAGTACGGCACTCCGCCGGAAGGCTTTGAATATCTGGTCATCGGACACGAATCGCTGAGCGAGGTGGTGGAGATTGGACCCAAGGTCTCGAAGGTGAAGCCCGGCGATTTGGTGGTCATGACCGTCCGGCGTCCGTGTCCGCACCCAGGTTGCATAGCCTGCCGCGAAGGCCGCCAGGATTATTGCTACACGGGCGACTACACCGAGCGCGGCATCAAACAGCAGCACGGCTACATGACCGAGTTCGTCGTCGAAGAGGAATGCTATTTGAGCGTTGTCCCGCGCGAACTGCGCGGCGTGGCCGTGCTGGTGGAGCCTCTCACCATCGCCGAGAAGTCGTTGGAGCAACTTCGGTGCGTGCAGCAACGGCTGCCATGGGGCCGCACGCATCGCGCGGTTGTATTGGGCGCGGGACCGGTGGGACTCCTGGGCGCCATGGCGCTGCGCATCGCCGGTTGCGAGGTGACGGTTTACTCGCGTTCGCATTCCCATTCGGACAAGAATGAAATTGTCAGCGCCATCGGAGCGCAATACGTTGCGGCGGAAACAACCTCGGTGGAAGAAATGGCGAAAATCGCGGGCCCGATCGATGTGGTCTATGAAGCGGTGGGCGCGTCCGGCGTGGCGTTCGACGTCATCCAGCATCTGGGGCCGAACGGCGTGTTTATCTTTACCGGAGTGCCGGGCCGCAAAGGACCCATTGAAGTGGACACGGATTACATTATGAAAGACGTGGTCTTGAACAACCAGGTGATTCTTGGCAGCGTGAACGCTCCGCTACACTGTTTCGCTGCCGCGATTCGCGATCTCGGCATCGCCACGGAACGCTGGCCAGCCGCTGTTGGGGGGCTCATCACGGCGCGCTATCCTATCGGCCAAGCGCTTCAGCCGTTGTCCGGCGACGCCGGTGGAATCAAGAACGTGGTGGCGGTGGCGCCGTGAGAAGCGAGTGGATCGATGTGTCTATACCGCTGCACAACGGCATGGTGAGCTGGCCTGGCGATGCGCCCTTCCACCGGCTGGAGACGCTGAAGATCGCGAACGGCGACGTCTGCAACTTGTCGCAGTTCTGCACCAGCGCGCATATCGGCACGCACATGGATGCGCCTCGCCATTTTCTGGCCCAAGGCCGTGGAATGGAGAGTATGCCGATTGATGCAGTGATCGGTCCGGCGCGGGTGATTGCGATTCGAGATCCCGATTTGATCCGGGTTGCGGAACTCGAGCAGCATCATCTTGGGCCAGGCGACCGCGTATTATTCAAGACCGGAAATTCGGATCGCTTGTGGAAGACCAACGATTTTCAAGAGCGGTTCGTCCACATTCCGCAGGACACCGCCGCTTATCTGGCCGATCTGAAAGTACGCACCGTTGGAGTGGATTACCTGTCGGTCGGCGGATATGAGACGGACAGTGCGGAGACGCATCAGGCGCTGCTGGGCGCGGGCATCTGGCTGATTGAGGGGCTGAATCTCGAGCATGTCGAGGCGGGCGATTATGAGCTGGTGTGTCTGCCGCTGAAACTGGTGGGGAGCGACGGCGCGCCGGCGAGGGCCGTGCTTCGGCGGCTCAACGACAATGCCCCATGAATCGCGACGAGAATTATCTCAACGCTGTCTTGTGGATTATTAACGGGTTGGGAATTTTGCCTGAAGGCCGCGCCACGGTTTCGGCCATGAAACTGGCCGATTGTTAATTCACTAACGTTACGAAAAATTGATTTGACACGCCGCGAGAAACCGGTTTTAATTAGAAATTATGGCTGGTCCAGTAGTACTTTACGGAGTTCCCATCCAGGAAGCAATTGCAAGCGGAGATCTGGCGCGCATGCGGCAGCTGGCGTCGGAGGCCGAGACCCATCTGAAAGAGGTGGGTGACGTGCGGGCGGCCCTGGAATATCTGAAGATCGAAATTGCGAGAGCCTCAATCGTTAAACCGGGCCATTGAATTCCGCAGCCCGGGAACGTAGCACAAGGAGCTTATGGCCGAACAAGAACGGCTGTCCGTAGTCCCCTATGGACCGCCTATCCAGGAAGCAATTGCAAAAGGCGATCTGGCGACAATGAAGCAAGTGGCCGCCGACGCGGAGAAGCACCTGCAGCAGGTGGGCGATGTGCGGACCGCGCTCGAATACTTGAAAATCGAAATCGCCAAGCACTCGCATAAACACTAAGGAGACAACCAATGGCAGAACCACACCGGGGCCCCGTGCCTCCCTACGGGCCACCTATCCAGGAAGCAATCGCAAAAGGCGATCTGGCGGCAATGAAGCAAGTGGCCGCCGACGCGGAAAAGCACTTGCAGCAGGTTGGCGACGTGCGGACCGCGCTCGCGTACCTGAAAATTGAGATCGCCAGGCATGAGCACAAGAAGTAAAGGAGACAACCATGGCAGAAGACCGCGTGGCCGTACCTCTGTACGCGCCACCCATCTATGACGCAATCGCCAAAGGCGATCTGGCTAGGATGAAGCAGCTCGCCACCGAAGCGGAGCAGCACTTGCAGAAGGCCGGCGACCTCCGGTCCGTGCTGGAGCACCTGAAAATCGAGATCGCCAAGCATGAACATAAGGCTAAAAAATAAAAGGAGACTTTAACGATGGCTGACAAACACGATTCCACGATCAGGCCGCTATACGCAGTGGTCATCCATGATGTGATTTGTTCCGGAGACATCAATCGCATGAAGCAGGTGGCCGCGGAAGCGGAGCAGTACCTGCAAAAGGCCGGAGACGTTCCCTCCGCCTTGCAATCTTTGAAAATCGAGATTGCCAAGGCCGAGCACCACAAGAAGTAGGAACGGCGCTTTGCCGAAACCAGCCCGCATACGCAGCGAGGACGACTACCGGAATTTCGTTCCGGTTCACGTCGTGTGGGAGATTACGCTCGCGTGCGACCTGAAGTGCCTGCATTGCGGGTCGCGCGCGGGACGCCGCCGCCCGGATGAGCTTTCCACCGCCGAGTGCCTGGACGTGGTGGAGCATCTCGCTCGTTTGGGCACGCGCGAAATCTCGTTGATCGGCGGCGAAGCCTACCTGCGGCGGGACTGGACCCAGATCATCCGCGCCATACGTTCCCACGGGATGTATTGCGCTATCCAGACCGGCGGCCGTAACCTCACGCCCAAGCGGATGGCTGCCGCGGTAGACGCGGGATTGCAGGGAATCGGAGTTTCGCTGGACGGCATGGAAGCGCTGCACGACCGCGTCCGCGGTGTGCGCGGTTCCTTCAAGAATGCGCTGGACACGCTGCGGCGCGCCAAGGCGGCCGGCCTGAGGACCAGCGTCAACTCGCAGATCGGGTCAGAGACCATGGCGGATCTCCCGGAGTTGATGAACACCATCATCGAGGTGGGCGCCAAACACTGGCAGATCCAACTGACGGTGGCTATGGGAAACGCCGCCGACAACGACCATTTGCTGTTGCAGCCCTATCAACTGGCCGAGTTCATGCCGCTGCTGGCGCGCCTGTATTCCGAAGGAGTGGAACGCGGGCTGTTGATGGTGGTGGGCAACAACATTGGATACTTCGGCCCCTACGAACACCTGTGGCGCGGGTTCGGCGACGAGCGCGTACACTGGACCGGCTGTAGCGCCGGACACACGGTGCTGGCGCTCGAGGCGGACGGCACGGTCAAGGGCTGCCCATCGCTCGCGACCAACGGCTTCTCCGGCGGCAATGTGCGCGACATGAGCCTGGAACAAATCTGGACGACCAGTCCCGAGATCCACTTTGGGCGGCTGCGCGGCGTCGACGACCTGTGGGGTTTCTGCCGCGATTGCTATTATGCCGACATCTGCCGGGGCGGCTGCACCTGGACGACGCATTCACTGCTCGGCCGGCCCGGCAATAATCCGTATTGCCACTACCGCGTGCTGGAGCTGGGGAAGCAGGGTCTGCGCGAAAGAATCGTGAAGCGCCGCGAAGCCGACCCTTCCTCGTTCGGCGTCGGCGAATTCGAGCTGATCGCGGAACGCATTCCGGACAACGGCGCCGGGACTGCCGAAGTGGTCCGCCGCACGCCGGCCCGCAACGATTTGGTGCAGTTAACACGCCGGTCCAACGGCGCCCCGCTGACTCGCGACGGACGCGTCCCACCGGAGCTGGAGGTGTGCCGGGCGTGCGACCAATACATCTGGCCCGGTGAGACGACATGCCCGCACTGCGCCGCGAATATTCAGGAAGCGGCGGCCATCCATGAGCAGGATCGCATTCGTCGAGAAGAGCTGATCGCCGAAGTGACGCGGCTGGTGGAAGCGGCTCGCGCGCGGCAGGTCAGCGAGGTAGCGCTCCCATAAGCAGATTTCTCCGCAAACAATAGCTCTATACTTAGGTGAAGGACGCAGATGTTTATCCTGCGCCCGGATCTCGCGGGTTGTACGCGAATGCCAAACGAGCACGTTCCGACCGAATGGCTTGCCGAATACAGTAAGGGTATTCTTCCGGAGCCGCGCCTGGGCGAAGTTGAAGAACACCTTCTGGTGTGCGAACAATGCCGGCAACAGTTGAATCAGTTCGACGACCGTTGGGGACTGAACGGCTAGCGGAAGGTCAGGCCTTCGCGGCCTTCAGTGCCGCGGCCACTTGCGTTACTCGCCTGCCTTGAAATTGCGCGACTTCGAGTTCTTCCGGCGTGGGCGGGGCGCTGTTCTGACCGGCTACGTGCGACGCGCCATACGGCGTTCCGCTCTTAAACATCACCGGATCGGCATAACCGGTCGGCACGATAATGAATCCCAAATGCGCCAGCGGATTGTAGAGCGAAATGATAGTGCTTTCGTTTCCACCGTGCGGCGTGGACGTCGAAGTGAATGCGCTGCCGGCTTTTCCATTCAACTTGCCTTGGAACCATAGGCCGCCCAGCGAATCGATGTAAGCTTTCAATTCCGCGGAACAATTTCCAAACCTGGTGGGCGTCCCGAAAATAATCGCATCGGCCCACTCGGCGTCTTGCGCGGTGGGCGCCGGATACTCGGCGTTCATTCGAGCGGCATTGTCAGCCCATCCGGCGGCTTGGGCCATCACGTCCGGCGCAACGATGTCGCGCGCGCGGCGCAACCGCACTTCCGCGCCCGCGGCCTTCGCTCCCTGGGCTACGGCGTTGGCCATCTTCTCAGTGGATCCGTTTCTGGAATAGAACACGATCAGTACATTCGCAGGCATACACACCTCTGGATGCGGAACAGCGCATCATGGACGCAATTTATTTACGCTCGTAGAGCGATACGCAAGGCTCGTGCCGGCTGTCGCCGCCGTCGTTCACGGCGAAGGAAGTTTGACGCCCCAGCACGTTGCCGGCTTTGTCCGAGTCCACGCATGCCGTCTTTGCGAAGCGCGTAGAAGCTGATAGATTCGTCTGCTGAGTTTTTGCATGGATGCTCGCCTTCTTCCTTATTCAGCTACACTAGCTCTTATTCCATGCGGGAGCAAATCCGTCCTACCGGTGTTGTCAGCGGCGCCATCCAACTTCCCGGCGACAAATCGATTTCGCATCGCTATGGAATGCTGGCGGCGATAGCGGACGGCGTAACGAAGATCGAGAATTATTCGAGCGGCGCGGATTGCCAGTCAACATTGGCATGCATGCGCGCTCTTGGCGCTGAAATCGAAATGCGGAATGGAAAGACATGCATTCATGGGCGCGGTTTAGACGGGCTGCGTGAACCCGCGGACATGCTCGACGCCGGAAATTCGGGTTCTACAATTCGAATGCTTTCGGGCATTCTGGCGGCCCAGCCGTTTGCAAGCCGTATCGGCGGCGATGAATCGCTCACGCGGCGGCCCATGGCGCGCATCATGACTCCGCTTGCGGAAATGGGTGCGCGTATCGAAGCTCGTGACGATCGTTTTCCACCTCTCACTATTCGCGGCGCTACGCTGCGGCCGATAGAATACACGCTGCCCGTAGCCAGCGCGCAGGTGAAAAGCTGTGTGTTGCTGGCCGGATTGTACGCCGACGGCGGCACTACCGTTCACGAACCGATCCGCACGCGCGACCACACGGAACTTGCGCTGCGCGAATTCGGCGCGGATGTGGAAGTGCAGAAGCGATCGATAACCGTGACCGGCAGGCCGCACTTGCAGGCGCGTGAGCTGCGCGTGCCCGGCGATCTGTCATCCGCCGCATTCTTTTTGGTGGCCGCGCTGATCGTGCGCGAATCCAATTTGACGATTCATTCCGTGGGACTGAATCCCACACGCTCCGCCTTGCTCGATTTGCTGGCGGAAATGGGCGTACAAGTCAAGGTGCTGGACATTTCGGCGATTGGCGGTGAGCTGGTCGGCGACATACAGGTGCAGAAATCGCGCGTACGCGGAGGGCTGATCGAGAAGGCTCGTACTGCCGCGCTCATCGACGAAATACCGGTGTTGGCGGTGCTGGGAGCTGTCAGCGACGAAGGATTGGTGGTGCGCGATGCGGCCGAATTGCGCGTGAAAGAAACGGACCGCATCGCGACCATCGCCGAAAATTTCAAGCGAATGGGTTTGTCGATCGCAGTTCATGAGGACGGTTTCGAAGTTCCCGGCCGCCAGACATTTCGCGCCGCCGAACTCGATTCTTTCGGCGATCACCGCATCGCCATGGCGTTTTCAGTGGCCGCCTTGGCCGCCAACGGCCCGTGCGTAATGGAAGGCGCGGAGGCAGCATCCGTGTCTTTCCCGGAATTTTTCGATACACTACATCGAGTCGCGGAGTGAATCGATATGTCGGTCGCAGATCTTACGCTTGAGGGCCTGGTCCACGATCTGAACAATGTGTTTCAGACCATCGGGGAAAGCGCGGATCTGCTGGAGCACGATCCGAAATGGCAGAAGCTGGCGCACACCTTGCAGCGTAGTGTTGACCGCGGTCAGAGAATCGTGCATAGCATCCTCGACACCAACCGCTCCGCCACGGACCTGGCTCCGGTGCTGGAGAACGCAACTCAGTTTTGCCGCGATTATCTGGAGTGCGCCAACGGCCCGAAAATCGAATTTGTGCACGAGATCGATCCCGAGTTTCGCTTGAGCGGTGACGCCGCGCAGTGGGAGCGTGTGCTGGTGAACTTGTTCCTTAATTCGGCGCAAGCCGGCGCGAAGAACATCCGCATTCGAGCCCGCGGCGTCGAGATCGTGGTGAGCGACGATGGCCCGGGAATTTCGCCGGAGCTCTTGCCCAAGATTTTCCATCCGCGCGTTTCCACGAAGTCGATTATCTCGGGGCTGGGTTTGTACGTTGTGCAATCGATTGTGGAACAGAACGGCGGGTCGGTGAGCGCTGAGAACGGCCCCACCGGCGGCGCGGTTTTCACTATGCGGGTTTAGAATGTGGGCAGATTACCAATCTGCCCCACAGTACGCTTGATCCAAAAGCTCCACCACGTGCGCCACCCTTTGCGCATGTCCAAACATCCGGACGCCCGCGCGAAGCTGCAGCATGCAGCCCGGATTCGCTGTCGCGATCACTCGCGCGCCAGTGGCGTTCACGCAATCCATTTTCTGTCTCAGCAGCGATAGCGCCATATCGGTATGGACCAGATTATAAATGCCGGCGCTGCCGCAACACAGGTCCGAACCCGTCATCTCACGAAGCTCGAGTTCAGGAATTGTTCCGAGCAACTTCCTTGGCGCCGACCGAATTCGTTGGCCATGCGCCAGGTGGCAGGAATCCTGATAAGTGACCGTGAGTGGCACTGCCTGCATATTCGGATTGAGCTCGATGGACGCCAGAAATTCGTTTACATCCTTGACGAGTGTGGAAAAGCGCCGGGCCTTTTCCGCATATGCCGCGTCGTGTTCCAGCAATTCGCCGTATTCCTTCAACGTGGAGCCGCAACCGCCGGCGTTGGTTATGATGGCGTCGTAATTCCCGTCAAGCAGCGCGTCGATGTTCCGACGCGCCAACTTTCGTGCATCTTCCCGCAAGCCGGCGTGGACGTGCAGCGCACCACAACAAGTCTGCGCAGCAGGCATCGAGACTTCACAGCCATTCTTGCGGAGCACGCGAATGGTGGCGTCATTGAGCCGCGCGAAGCTGATGTTGGCAACGCAGCCGCCCAGGAAGGCTACGCGATAACGCGGGGCGTTTTCGGACTTCAGCACTTTTCCGTAGTGGCGAAATGAGAAGGGAACCTCGATCTCGGGCGCGAGGCTCTCCATCTCGCGGAGCCGTCGCGGCAGAAAACCAAGCATTCGGACTAGCTTCTTGAGACCCGTGGCCTGGTAAAGATAAAGCAGCGCTCCCAGCATTCCCAGGTTGAACCGCGAGGGCAGAAGTTTTCGAAAGACCACGAAGCGCAACAAGCGTATCGTCCATGGACGCTTGATTGTTGTTTCGATTTCCGCCCGCGCTGCTTCCACCAATCGGCCGTACTGTACGCCCGAAGGGCAAGCCGTTTCGCATCCACGGCAGGCCAGGCACAGTTCGATGTGTTCGATGTAGGACGCGTTGATTTGCGCCGCGCCGCTGGACACTTGCGCCATTTGGTAGATGCGTCCGCGCGGCGAATCCATTTCCACTCGCAGTTCGCGATAGGTGGGACAGGCGTTGAGGCACAGTCCGCAATGGACGCACTTATCCAGGTCGATCTGTTGCGGCTTGTCGAATTGGATTATTTCAGATGCGGCCATACAGCCTGCCGCGATTCAGGAGACCTCGCGGATCGAACATGTCCTTGATCTTTTTCATCATCTCAAAGTCGCTGCCGGGGACGGGCCAGAGATCGGCATTTTCACGAAAACTCTGGGGGGCAAATTCGATGACGGCGCCGGGGCCGTAGTCGGTGAATAGCGCTAAGTCCTGGGCTTGCGGAAAATATCCATAGCAGACGCCCGAGCCTGCGCGAGCCAATGCGGTGGACGGCATCCAGTCGAGCACGCGGCCAACTTCTGAAAGTGCGCAAGACATTCGCAGCACCGCGCCGTTCGCGTTTTCACTAAGGAAGCGTGGTGTGAATTCACGAATCTTATGCCAAAGATCCTGCTCGTCGGCGTTCTCCAGCACATTCGCCCCGGTCAATTCGCGCGAATAGCGATGGAGAACCGCGGCACTCCCGCCCACCTGAATCATAAACCGATAGCTTCCCGCCAACTTGAGAATATCGATAGATGATGGCTGTAACTCGCTCTTGAGCACAGCATCCCGCGCGGCGATCACGCCGGCGATGCTTGTGAATTCCGAAACGAATGTTCGCGTCGCGGGCGGCACAGGATGAACCCGGAAATTCACCGTGGCGATCGCGGCCAGCGTCCCGAACGAACCGATCATGAGCTTGCCCATGTCGAGCCCCGCGACATTTTTCACCACCATTCCGCCCGTTCGGATGAGCTTGCCTTCCAGCGTGGCGAAGGTCATGCCGATCACCATGTCGCGCGCGGTCCCATAAAGACGGCGCCGCGGCCCACTGACATTGCCCGCGACAATTCCGCCAACAGTCGCGTTCTCGGAAAAATGTGGATCGAGCGGAATCATCTGCCGATGCTCCGCCAGCACGCGGCTCAATTCCCGATAAGTGATGCCCGCTTCAACGCTGATAGTGAGGTCGCGCGGCTCGTACTGCAGCACGCGATTCAGTTTCGCAGTCGAGATGGTAACGCCGGACGACGCGATCGGTCCGCCCATCCCGGTCTTGGTGAAATTCCCACCCAACACGATGGATTGAGCGCTAGAGTTCGCCTCCGCCAACTGCGCGGCCAATTCTTCCGGACTGCCGGGAACAAGCGTCATGAACTAGCGCTATCGTACCGTGCCACGGATGAAAGAACCAAGGCGTGTGGCATGATGAAGGTGCTATGAACGCCATCACAGAAGATCCCGTTATCCGCCTAAGTTCTCAAGCCAAAGCGGCTTTGACCGAGATGGCCAGGCTCGAAGGGAAACCGATGGAAGCGATCTTGGATGAGGCGATTGAGCACTATCAGCGTGAAAAACTGCTGGATGCAGCCAATGCCGCCTATGCTCAATTGAGGGCCGATCCGGAATCCTGGAAAGAGGAACTCTCCGAGCGCCGGCAATGGGACGGAGCGGTGGCCGACGGACATGAAAGCGAATGAGCGCATCTCAAGCGTCGCGGGGTGACGTGTGGTCCGTAAACCTGATGCCATCCTGGGTCGTGAACAATCCGGCACGCGCCCGGCTTTGGTGCTCTCGGTCGATAAGTTCAATCACGGTCCGGCCGATCTTGTAATAGTCCTTCCCATCACGTCAAAGAACAAATGTCAACCGCTTCACGTGGAAGTTACGCCGCCAGAAGGTGGATTGAAACTGACGAGCTTCGTAAAATGCGACGACATCCGGTCGATCTCGAAACAACGATTGAAACAGTGCTACGGAGCCCACTCACCTCAGACCATGGCCGAGGTTGAGAACCAGATGAGAATCCTATTGAATTTGTGAACACCACCGGGGTCGGTTCATAGCTTCGGTGTCCCTCGTATTGCTTGTGTTCCTCGCCTCATCCCTCACCAATGTTCTAAGATTGAGATTGCACCAGAAAAGGGCACTATGATCGATTCACGGCGCAGATTTATTGGCACTATGGCCACCGGCCTCGCCACTACTCTGGCTTCTCCGAGCGGTGTGTTGGGCGCCAACGATCGCATCCGCATGGGCATTATCGGCATCGGCGCGCGCGGCATTGAAGTGACGCGCTGGGCTCTGGAATGTCCCAATGTAGATTTTGTGGCGTTCGCCGACATCTACACCAAGCGGCTCGAAGATGCCAAGCAATTGGTTCCCGGCGCGGCGACGTATCTCGACCATCGGCGCCTGCTCGACGACAAGAGTATCGACGCCGTCATCATCGCGACGCCGCAGCATCTGCACTGCGAACACTTCGTGCATGCCATCGAAGCCGGCAAGCATGTCTATCAGGAAAAAACGATGGCGTTCACCGTCGAGCATGCCAAGCGCATGCGCGCCGCGTATCGAAAGAATCCAAAACTAACCGTGCAGGTGGGCCATCAGGGCTGCTCTTCGGGCCAGATGCCCGACGCGCAAAGTTTTCTGGCGAGCGGATACGTCGGCAAAATCACCGCTCTGCACATGCACATGTACCGGAACACTCCGCACGGGAAACCACAGTGGGCGCGGCCGATTTATCCCGACATGAATCCCGAAAACATTCTGTGGGATTCGTTCCAGGGCGAGGCTGAAAAGCACGCCTTCGATCCCAACCGCTATCTCAACTGGCGATTCTTCTGGGACTATTCCGGCGGCAATGTTTACGAGAATATGTGCCACCAGGTTTCGTTCTGGTACAAGGCCCTGAACCTGCAAATTCCGAAAGCCGTCACCATGACCGGCGGCCTGTATTTGTGGAAGGACGGCCGCGAAGTTCCCGACACCATGAACGTTACGCTGGAGCAGCCCGAAGAGATGTTGATCAGTTGGGACTCGGGCTTCGGCAATAATCAACTCGGCGTCACCGAAGACGTTCTGGGTACTGATGGGACCATCTCGAAAGGCCAATCCATCCGCTATCTTCCGCAGAAAATTAACCGCCCCGACGGCGTCGAGATGTTAGGTAGGAGCACCGCTCCGGCGAACGCCCACATGCGGAATTTTCTCGACTGCATCCGGACCGGCAAGGAACCGAATTGTTCTTTCGATCTTGGATTTCGCGTTTCCATCGCGTGCCGGATGTCGGTGGAAAGTTACCGGCGCAACCGCACCATGCGCTGGGATGCTCAGAAGGAAGCGATCGTCTGATTTGCGATGGAATTTGAATACACCGAGGAGCAGATTCAGCTCCGCAAGACAGTCCGGGATTTTGCGGAATCTGAAATCGCGCCTTACGTGCTGGAGTGGGACGAGGATCAAATCTTTCCGCTCGAAGCGATTAAGAAGGCGGGCCAGCTTGGATTTCTAGGCGCCATCTTTCCGGAAGAATTGGGCGGCGCCGGTCTCGGCTACATCGATTACGCCATCATTATCGAAGAGCTGGCGCGCGTCGATCCGTCGGTGGGCCTGATTGTCGCGGCGCACAATTCACTTTGCACCAATCACATTTATCTGGCCGGCAGCGACGAACAGCGCCGGAAGTACATTCCGAAACTGGCGACCGGCGAGTGGATTGGTTGCTGGTCGCTCACCGAGCCCGAAGCCGGATCGGACGCGGGGGGGACGCGCACCAAGGCTGTGAAACACGGTCAGTGCTGGGTGCTGAACGGATCGAAAACTTTTACCACGAATGCGCAGTATGCCGACGTCTGCGTGGCAATGGGGATGACGGACCGCGCCGCATCGCACCATGGAATTTCCGCGTTCATTCTCGAAACCGGCATTCCGGGCTTTCATACCGGCAAGAAGGAAAACAAGCTTGGAATGCGCGCCAGCGCCACCGGCGAAGTTATTTTCACGGATTGCCGGCTGCCAGAATCGCAACTGCTCGGCAAGCAGGGCGAGGGATTCGTGGATAGTCTGCGTATCCTGGATGGCGGCCGTATTTCCATCGCGGCTTTGTCGGTGGGCACCGCGCAGGGCGCTTACGAAGCGGCTCTGAAATATTCGAAGCAGCGCAAACAATTTGGCAGGCCGATCTCGGAATTCCAGGCGATCCAAAATAAGCTGGCCGACATGGCTACCGAAATCGACGCCGCCCGCTTGCTCACATATCGCGCCGGTTGGATGAAGGACCAAGACCAGCGCGTGACCAAGGAGGCCTCGATGGCGAAACTTTTTGCGTCCGAAGTTGCCGTGCGCGTCGCCAACGAAGCGGTTCAGATCCACGGCGGATACGGATTCATCAAGGATTATCCAGTGGAGAAATTCTATCGCGATGTTAAACTCTGCACCATCGGCGAAGGAACCAGCGAGATCCAGCGAATGGTGATAGCGAGGCAACTCCTGAAAAGCTAATGTGGGGCAGGTTGGCAACCTGCCGCCGATTGAAAATCGGCCGTTGCTGAATTAGACAAATGTCCGACTGGTCCCAAAAAATCCTCGCCGGCAATCTTCGCGCACTAGCCCGCGCCGCCACAGCGGTTGAAAATCGCGGCCCCGAGGCCGAGACTCTATTGCAGGAGCTCTTCCCCAACACAGGAAAATCAAAAGTAATAGGCGTCACCGGCTCGCCCGGCGCGGGCAAGAGCACATTGGTGGACCGCTTCATCCGCGCATTGCGCAACGAGAACAAATCCGTCGGCGTACTTGCGGTGGACCCTACCAGCCCATACACAGGCGGCGCAATCCTCGGCGATCGCATCCGCATGCTCGCCCACCATGCGGATGAAGGCGTTTTTATTCGATCCATGGCGACACGCGGTTGGCTGGGCGGGCTGGCCGCCGCCACGACCGACATGACCGTTTTGCTGGACGCCGCGGGCAAAGACACCGTATTGGTGGAAACGGTGGGCGTGGGACAGGACGAAGTTGAGATTGCCCGGCTCGCCGACGCGACGGTTGTGGTTCTGGTGCCCGGCATGGGCGACGACGTGCAAGCCATCAAGGCCGGTATCATGGAAATCGCCGACGTGTTCGTCATCAACAAATCCGATCAGCCCGGCGCGGATCAATTGGAGCGCGAGATCAAGGCGATACAAAGCCTGTCGACGAGAAAGGATGGCTGGGTTCCACCCATCGTGCGAACCGTGGCGTCCGAGGGCCTGGGAATCGCCGAAGCTTTGACCGCGGTACGATCGTTTCTGGAGCGCGGCGGCGGAAAAGATCGCGCGGTTGAGAATTGGAGCATGCGCCTTCGTGAAATGCTGCGCGAGCGTCTGCTGGAACGTTTCGCGGACTTGGATTTTCAGGCAGCCGCCCAGGACATCGTAGCGCGGCGCAGCGATCCTTACACTATTGTTCATACCTGGCTTAAGCGAAATGCGAATTGATCACCTAGGCATCGCGGTAAGCTCTTTGGAGAAGGCCCTGGCGTTCTACGAAGAGCAACTCGGCTTCTCCGTCAGCTTGCGCGAGACGGTTGAACAGGAAAACGTGCAAGTTGCGATGCTGCCGGCGGGCGACTCGCGTATCGAATTGCTGGAAGCCACCGGACCCGATTCCGTCATCGCAAAATTTATCGAAAAGCGAGGCGAGGGTTTGCATCACGTTGCCGTTAGAGTGCCGGACCTTGCCGCAACCGTTGCGCGCCTGAAGGCCGGCGGCGCGCGGTTGTTGAACGATCCGCGGCCTGGCGCCGGCGGGCACCTCTACGTATTCGTGCATCCGTCTTCAACCGGCGGCGTGCTGCTGGAATTGATACAGGAATGAAACCAACTATTGGAATTATCGGCGGCAGCGGATTGTATTCGATGCCTGGCTTTGAAGTGCGGGAAGAAATTCTGCTGGACAGTCCATGGGGCCGCCCGTCGGACGAATACGTTCTCGGGATGCTGGCCGGCAAAGAGGTGGCGTTTCTCTCGCGGCACGGGCGCGGGCATCGCGTCTCGCCGTCGGAATTGAATTTCCGCGCGAATATTTATGGATTCAAGCAACTCGGCGTCGAGCGGATCATCTCGCTAAGCGCAGTCGGCTCGCTGAAGCAGGAACATCCGCCGCTCAAGTTCGTCGTGCCCGATCAGTTTTTTGACCGCACACGGGGCCGCGTGTCCACATTTTTTGGCGAAGGATTGGTGGCGCACATCAGTTTCGCGGATCCGGTTTGCCCGCAGCTTTCCAAAGTTGTGGCGCAAGCTTGCGTCTCCGCCGCGGTCGACGTAAGCACGGGCGGAACGTATCTGTGCATGGAGGGGCCGGCGTTTTCAACTAAGGCCGAATCGAATGTCTATCGCAGTTGGGGTATGGACGTGATCGGCATGACCAATTTGCAGGAGGCCAAACTCGCGCGCGAAGCCGAGATCTGTTACGTCACGGTCGCCATGGTGACCGACTATGACTGTTGGCACGAAGAGCATGCCGCGGTCACCGTAACCGACATCCTCGCCAACCTGACGAAAAATGCCGCGAACGCATCCAAAGTGGTCGCGGCATCGGTTGCGAACATGCCTGCCACACGGGAATGCAAGTGCGGATCGGCGCTCGCGCACGCTCTTCTTACCGATCCGAAGACGGTGCCGGAAACTACTCGCAGAAAGCTGGAGTTGTTGGTTGGAAAGTATCTCGCCTGATCAGCTCGCCCAGGAATTGCTGGAACATTGCCTGGCCGGAAGCCCCTGGCCGCAGCCTTTGCTCGATGGACTGATTGCGGACGCGGGCAATCACGCACTCTTCCGCATTGTGGTGGAGCGGCTGGGCGATCTGTTTGAACCACGATTGTGCCGCGTTTACGCCAATCTTTTTTCTGAAGTCATTGCCCGGCGCATTCATGACTTGCACGCCGAACACCTGGCCGCGCGCTATGAGCGCATTCGACACCCACGAAAATTCACTCGCGATCCTTTGAGCGTCCGCAACGTCTTCGTGCTGTCACGAGTCACCTTGGGCGCCGACGTCGCCATCACAAGCATCATATTGGATGCGGCCAAGCAAAACTTCCCAAACGCGCAGATCTATTTTATTGGTCCGCGGAAAAGCTGGGAGCTTTTCGCCGCCGATCCCCGATTGCTGCACCTGCCCATCGCCTATGGCCGCACCGGCACGCTCGATAGCCGCCTTTCGATCTGGACCGAATTGCGCGATGCTGTGTGTTTGCCCGGAAGCGTCGTAATCGATCCCGACTCACGTCTTACGCAACTCGGCCTGCTCCCGATTTGCCCGGAGGAAGACTATTGCTTTTTCGAAAGCCGTTCTTATGGCGGAGACACCGCTCAGTCGCTCTCGAATCTCACGCGCCAATGGGTGAGCGAAACTTTCGGCGTGCTGACAGCGCGCCCGTACATTCAGACCGGCTTGAACGCGGCTGAATATGCGACCACAGTCAGCTTCGGAGTAGGCGAGAATCCCGCCAAACGCGTGGCGGATCTGTTTGAAGAAGAGCTCCTGAGGCAGCTTCCCCGCCCGATTCTCATCGACAAAGGCGCGGGCGGCGAAGAAGCCGAGCGGGTAGAGCGCGCAGTCGCGAAATCAGGCGCAGGCATCGAAATGTGGAATGGATCCTTCGCCGGTTTCGCCGCGCACATCCAGCGAAGTAAGTTGTACGCCGGCTACGATTCCGCCGGCGGACATGTTGCGGCCGCCTGCGGAGTCCCGCTAGTCAGCATCTTTGCCGGCTTCGCGTCGGAAAGAATGTTTGAGCGTTGGCGTCCAACCGGCCGAGGCCCGATCAGAATTATCCGCGCGGAAGCAGGCGACCCGCTTGCAGCAGCACTAGCAGCCGTAGCCGATTTGCGAGGTTAAGGTTTTTTCTGCTCCGGCGGCTTCTCTTTGATCTTGTCGTCCGGTATCG
>DATDHK010000487.1:0-4627 GCA_036521635.1 Bryobacteraceae bacterium
GGTTAAGGTTTCGGCCTCATCGGGCGTCGCGAGCAGAGTGACCGTCGCCGCTTGAATGGTCTGGCCGCGCGCATCGGGTTGAATGGTTGTTCCGGCGGAGAGAACCAGCATGTTCTGTAAACAGGTGGCCGTGATGGTCCCGTCGGCGCTGGGGGGCCGGCCGGTCACCAGGACATCCACTCGCATTCCCGGCAGCACAAAACCGGCGATGCCGCTGACATCGTTTACACGCACCGTTACCGCTCGCATTCCCACAGGTATTACTGGCGCGAGACCCAGACCGCTGCCGCGCGCGGCTAACCGGCCCTCCAATATCGGTTCGTCCAGGAGAACGTTGCTGATTACCGGGCGGTCAATCACCTCTTCGGCTTTGCCGAAAGCGCCTTTTGGAAAGGCGGATGAAGCGATCTTGACCAGCTTGATGTCAGCCGGCTTGACGTTGGTGCCAACCGACAAGGGCCGGGCGGCCACCACAACGTCCCGCAAGTCGGTTTGCTCGACTTTCTTCGAGCCTCCGGCGCGCGCCGTCATTTGGTAGAACACACTCGATATCACGAGGGCGAACAACAGACTCACGCCCAACACGGTTAAAAATCTACGATCCATAGCTTTGTCTCCCGCCGTTTTCTACCGGTATGGAATGCAAAATCCCCTTACGTCTTCGGAACCAAACTCAACCAGACTCCCGCCGCGATTGCCGGAGCATACGGAATTGAATCCGCCCGCCCGGCGCTCTTTTCAGCCACAACTTCGCCCGTTCTCTTTTTCAACAACCGGCGCAAGTAACCCGCCGAGATCACCAGCAGCGCCATTCCCCCGCCACAGCCGGCCGTCCACAACGCCGCCTCGAGCAACTGCTTCACTCCCAGCACCGCGCCAAACCCGGCCATTAATTTCACGTCTCCTCCGCCCATTCCGCCGAGCAGGTAGAAGATCAGGAAGACCGCCGCTCCCGTAGCTGCGCCAAGCAGGGCCGAGCCTGCGCCGCGCCAGCCATGCTCGACCGATTGCAGGGTCATGCCAGCCAAAAATGCGAAGGCGGGAATCCAGTTCGCGATTCGCCGGCGCGCCAGATCGTCAACGATCGCGGCAACACCTACAAATCCGGCGATCCAGATCTGAGCCGTCACTAATTACCACCTTTTCCAAAATGTTTCGTGCGCCCGGGCAATGTTTCCAGCATGGGTCGCCCGGCTGCATTTTCGCGATCCGCTTTGAGCAGCAGCGGCGCCAGGAAGCCCGCTTGCAGCGCAAATTCCGCCAACGCTTTTCCGGAGGGCAGCCGCCAACTTCCCGCATCCAGCCACTCCATTGGCACCCGGGATAAAGGCATGGCCGACATCCCCAGTTTTTGCCCGATGCGCTGATGCGTAGAACCGGTCAGGTTCAACTTGCTTCTCATGCCCGTCGATCTCCTACTTTGTTAATTCGTCACGCTGGGAGGTTTTCATTAGGCTCGTACCTGGGTTTTCTTTAGTACGGATGGTCCGGGGGTGGGTGGTGATTTACTTAGTGAACCGCGGTTTGATGGCCTAGGTGTATGAAAAGTACTGCCCTGCTATCGTCTTTTACTACCTTCCAGGCCGGATCCAACTTCAGCAGGCTGGCCAGCGGCCATTCCACCGGCAGCAGCGCGACGTCGAACCGGTGCCGCCTTAGGATGGCTTGCCAATCGTATGCCCCCTGGAGTAGGTGGAAGTATTCTTGACCCAGTTGCTCGCCATAGAAATCGCTGCGGCCGTCGAAGAACACCTTCTGCCTGGGGTAATAACTGTAGATCATGTAGTCGCCCCATTGATCGGTGGTCAGCAGCCGGCCGGATTGCAGCAGGTCCGCGTTTTCGTGGATCATCGCTACCGGGAACGCCTCAGTCGGGAAATCGCGCGGCCATTTCACGGGAGCATCCATCAACGCCAGCGCGAGAATGACGCCGGCGGGCCAAATGCTGGTCCAACGAAAGCTGGGAGTGATGTCTTTCCCGATCTGGTGCAGAATTCCAAGGATCGACGACTTCTTGATTCCAGCCGATGACGCGTTCCACCACAGGCTGAGCTCGGAAGCGACGATCGGGCCGGCGACTGCGGCAAAGAGCGGGGCGTGCCGCACGCTAACTAAGGACGAGTGAGCCAGGAACAAAATCCACAGCGACTCCGTCACCAGCCGCCGCTTCAATAGAAAACCGGTCGCCACCAGCCCGATCAGCAACAACGCTTCAAACTGGAGCTGTCCTTCGGAACGAAAGGTGGGCGCTTGAAATTCCTGCACCATGTTCCGGATCCAGTCCAATCGAAGATACTCGACAATGTGCGTGTGCAGTGCGATGCCGTATGGATTCAGAAACGATGCGGCCGAGCACGCCACGAACAACGCCGAATATCTGCGGACTTCCGGCCAGCGCCTTCGACCCAGAAATTTCTCGACAGTGCCGCCGGCCACCAGCAGCGCCAGGCATGCCAGGAAAACCAGAAATCCACCATGCAGATTCGTCCAGACGGCCGTAACGGGAACCAGCAGCCACACCCAGCGGGTGTTCTTACGGCGGTCCGCTTCGATCAACCACAAACATGCCGGCACCAGGATCAAAGTGAACAAATGTGGGCGGGCTAAGAAGTGCATCGTGGAGCTTCCCACCGCGAGGAATGAGACGAAGGCCGCCAGCAACGCATTCGATCCACGCCAGATTGCGTAGCGCACCAGCAGCGTGGCGTAAGTGGAAATCAGGGCCGCGGCGAACAGCACAATCGCCTTCAGTCCGCCTATGGAATATAAAACCGCAAACCATAGATCGCTCAGCCATTCCCAGGCAAACCAGGGCGCACCGGGTTTTGAAAACGAGAACAAGTCCTGAGTCGGCGCCGCGTGATTGGCAATGATGTATTGACCCGTGCGGATATGCCAACCGGTGTCGCCATCCATTAACAGCGCCTTCCAGCCGCTGGCTCCGCAGACAAATAGCCACGCCAGGAGCGCAATAAAGAAACAATCGGCGAAGGAGGGCGTGAAGGCGCGCGTCCAGGGGCCCCATTTGACCTGGGGCAGTTGCGCTAGTCCGGCGGGTGGAATGGATTGAGTTGAGGTTGCCAATGGCGATCCGAGGCCCCATTTGCGCCCTAACATTTATCGGCCCATTCAGGCAATCGCATTAGCGGCGGGAATCGGCTGGGCCGATTTGAGCTTGGCTCGACTTAAGAGTCGTCGCCGGGGCCGCCAGGCGCCCCGCATTCTTTCCACAGCTTTTCCCAATTCCAGATGCCGTACGCCACCTTCTTCGGCAACGGAAATCCAAGCTGATGCGCGAGCATACAGACCTGCCCGCGATGGTGGGCTTCGTGGGAAAGCATGTAGCACAACATCTCCGGGCCAACGGGCCAAGGCCGGGCCCAGCCGTCTCTCTGAAACTTCTCGATGCGGCCGCCACCGCCGAGCGCTTCAGCGAGCATCTGCGTGCAGCGGGCGGCGCTCTCGGCCAATCCCGCACGGGCCTGCTGCGGCGTGCAGTGCGCGCGGTTGAGCTGTGGTGGAACCTTCAGGTGCGGAGCTGTAAGCCTGATCCACTTCGTGCGGACATTGTGCATGTGGGTGAAGATCGCCACAATGGTGCGGGCCTTGCCGGGCGGCTGGGCTCTCCAGGCGCTAGGGTCAAGATGTTCGATAAGAATCTGGTTTATGCGATCGTTGGCGGCGAAGATCTGGACCGCGGCTCGGCCGAGGCGGACCAACTATGCGGCCACCACGATCGTGTAGTCGTGACGGTTTGAGGCGCTGGACAACGAGATTTCACCTTCCCGTTCGCGGCGTGCTTCAATGAGCTTGCGAGCAACATCCCGCGCAATGTCGAGGGCTTCCGCAATCGTGCGTCCTTGCGCCACCAGGGCAGGCAATTCGTCGGACGTCGCCAGATATATCCCCTCCGGTAATTCCTCAATCTGGATACGAACCGCGAGTTCCATCTTGAGCACGATTGTACCAAAGCCGTTCTTACCACCCGCTCCCACAAAGCCGCACAAGCTAAAATAGAGATGCAATGAGCGACCAGCAAATTCCCCTTCCACCCGCCACTTTCGAGTTTCTTGTGATGTCGTTGAAGACGCAAACCGATTATCATCTCGGCCTGCTACACTTCGGCGAAGAAAAGGACCGGCCTGAGCCCGACTTCCGAATCGCGCGGCACAATGTCGACTTGCTGGCGATGCTGCAGGAAAAGACCCGCGGCAATTGCACGCTGGAAGAACAGCGCCTGCTCGACAACGCTCTCACCGAGCTGCGTTTTCGTTTCGTCCAGGCCATGGAGCAGCACCACAAGAAAGCGGCGGAAACCGCCGCGGCGGAAACGCCACCGGCGAATGCCGCCGAGGCGCCGGCCGAAGAGCAGGCCAGCGAGTAAATGGCCGTTGAATCCCTGAGCATCACGGTGCTCGGTTCCGGCACCAGCGTCGGGGTTCCCACCATCGGCTGTCATTGCGCGGTGTGCAGCTCCGACGATCCGCGCGACAAGCGGCTTCGGCCCTCGATTTATATCAAGTACGGAGATCGCGGTGTCGTCATCGATACCACGCCGGATTTCCGGCAGCAGGCCCTGCGCGCGCAGATCGAAAGATTGGACGGCATCTTCTTTACGCATTCCCAC
>DATDHK010000488.1:0-2768 GCA_036521635.1 Bryobacteraceae bacterium
TTCTACACGGAATCCAGCCAGGATTTTTCCCTTGTCTCCCACAAACATCATCGCCTCGATTGGAAATTCTTTGCCGTCCTCGTCCAATTCATCGGGAGTGGGCGGCCGCATTCCACCGTCGTACCAAATCAAATCGACCGCAGCACGTTGTCCCTTCGCCGGATACCGGAAGCGAACCGAACAGGCCGTCGGGAACGAAAAATCGTTCTTCACCGTCACTGCCACCTTGTCGTCATTGAGAACGCAATTGTGACTCAACATCGGCTCGATGCTGGTCGGGCCGCTCAGCTCGAGCGCATTGAAAACCGTCCAAAGACTGTAGTGGCCCATATCCGCCATGGAGCCACCGCCGAAGTCATACCAGCCGCGAAAAACCGCGTGCGTGTAATTCGGATGATAGGGCCGGTCCGCTTCCGGGCCCAGCCACAAATCCCAATCGAATCCTTGGGGCACTGGAGGCGTATCGGTGGGAAT
Source organism: Bryobacteraceae bacterium (assembly GCA_036521635.1). Taxonomy (GTDB): domain Bacteria; phylum Acidobacteriota; class Terriglobia; order Bryobacterales; family Bryobacteraceae; genus Palsa-89. Next base: position 475 of record DATDHK010000488.1, read on the forward strand.
AGTCGCGTACTGCGGCCACATCGGGCGGTTGCTCCAATTGTGAACTTCCCGCAGTGTACCGATCGCGCCATCCTTGATCCAAGCCATCACCTGTTCCATGGACCCGTTGCTGTCCCAAGGCATGAAGTGCGTGGAAACGCCCGTTTCGCGTGCAGTGTCGATCACCAGCTTGGCTTCCTTCAGCCGATTTGCGATGGGCTTATGCATGATCACATGCTTGCCCTTTTTCATCGCCGCAATGCTGATGACGCCGTGCAGATGATCCGGCGTCATGATCTTCACCGCGTTCAGATCTTTTTCCTTGTCCAGCATTTCTCGAAAATCGGCGTACGTAGAGCAGCCTCGAAGCTTCTCGCCAGATCGTTTCTTGGAGTAATAGGTGTCGACAATGTCCTTGGCGGCATCGCGTCCTCCCGGAATGACGTCCTCTCCGCCGGCGGTCCAATTGGAATCGCCGAGCATGCGGCGGATGCCATCGCGGATGCCTGTCTTCGACCAGTCGCGATATCCGCTGGCGTGTTGATTGGGATCGCAAACGGAAACGATTTGTATCTCCGGCGCGGCGAGCAAAGGTTGTATTTCTCTCAAACCCTCCGTGCCGACGCCGATATGACCCAGCGTAATTTTGTCGCTGGGAGCGACTACTCCCCTGCCTCCCAATACGTGTCTTGGAACGATAGTGAATGCGGCAGTGGTCGCGGCCGCAGTCCCCAGGAACTTGCGGCGATTCTGATCGTTTGTCATTTGTCCCTCCCTACGCTTCACGAGCATCATAAGGCAGAAGGGCCGGTGGAAGCAATGCCGCGTAGTGGGTCAATTTGAATTTTCCATCTGGTGTGGAGCAAGCAATTCGCCTGGAGCTGTTAGGCCCTCTTGCAGTCTACTTCCGAGTGCGAAGCGTTTTGCACGATCTGCGCTATTCCAGCCGGAGGGCGTCCGTGGGACTCACGTTCGAAGCCCGCCATGCGGGGATGAATGCCGCCGCGAGAGCGCCAGCGGCGAGGAGCAGTGCGGCGGCGGCGACTGTCGCGGGATCGGTGGCGGTGACGCCGAACAACTGGGATTGGACGAGCTTGCCGAGAGCGGCCACGCAGGGCAGCGCGATGGCCATGCCGGCGGCGATCATGACGGCGGCGTCGCGCAGGACGAGGCGGATGGCGGAAGCGCCCGTGGCGCCAAGCGCGAGGCGGATGCCGATCTCGCGCGTGCGGCGCGTGACTACGAAGGACATCACGCCGTAGAGACCGATCAACGAGAGCAGCAGCGCCAGCGCGCCGAAACTGCCGGAGAGCGCCGCCAGCAGGCGCTCGGTGGTGAGCGAGCGGTTGACCTGATCGTCCAGAGTGCGGAACCAGAGGATCGGCAACCGCGGGTCGTCCTGGCGGACCAGTCGGCGGATGGAGGGAATGGCCTGCTCGGGAGCGCCGCGAACTTTGATATAGAAGGTAGCGCCGGTGTCGTCGTGTTCGAAGAGCGGGAAGAAGACCTGCTCGGAGTTATCACGGAGACCGCGATAGCTCATGTCGGCGACGACGCCGACGATACGGCTATTGGGCTGCTTGACGTCCGCGCCACCGCCCCGGGCGATGAGGACGCCGAGAGGATCGCGGCCGGCCAGATAGCGCTTGACGAAGGCCTGGTTCACGATGGCGCAACGGGGACCGATCTCGCCGGCGGGACGGGAATCGCTCTGGTCGAAATCGCGGCCGGCGAGGACGCGAACGCCGAGGGTGGCGAAGAAACCGGGGCTGACGGCGTTGAAGTTGACGCTGCGATCGCTCACGATGCGGCGATCGGTCTCGATGGTCACTTTGTTGCTCCAGGCGCCGCCGTTGAGGAAAGCAAATCGGGCAGCGGCGGAGGAACGGGCGGCAGGCAAAGCCCGGACCTGATCGTCGAAGCGTCGGATCAGGCGCGAGGCATCGACCCGGGAATAGCCATTCTGCAGCGGAGCGATGGCGAAGGAGAGGAGGCTGGACGTATCGAAGCCGGGTCCTTTGGCCAGCAGGCCCGTGAGCGTGCGCAGGAAGAGGGCGGCGCCGATGAGGAGGATGAGGGAGAAGGCCACCTGTAGAGTGACGATGCATTTGCGCAGGCGGAAACCGCCGAAGCCCGTTCCGGCGCGCTCGCGGAGCGAGTTGACGATGTTGTCACGGCCGGCGTGCAGGGCGGGCGCGAGGCCGCTGAGCAGGCCGGCGGCAGCCGCTAATGCAGTATGGTGCGCCGATTTCAAAGGATACTTTCACTGCCAGGATGGAAGCCGCTGCGACCCGCTGACGGTCACTGACGCCTAC
>DATDHK010000489.1:0-13138 GCA_036521635.1 Bryobacteraceae bacterium
AAACCAATGAGGTATTGCTGCAATTGCCGCCCGAATATGTTCTGCGCCTGGCGCAAGAATTGAATGCCGGTTCGGCGCTAACTAACACGCACAGCGCCGATGAGTAATTCTAGAATGCGAACTAAGCCCTACCAAACTTATTTTGAAGAAGAAGTGCTGGCCGCGAATCCCTTGCAGCTTGTTCGATTGCTGTACCGCGGCGCATTGGATTCCATCGCCGCGGCCCGCCGGCATTTGCGGCTGGGCGAAATCCGCCGGCGTTCAGATGCGATCAGCAAGGCGATGGCGATTGTGACTGAATTGTCGCGCTCGCTGGATCCGCGGATGAGCGGCGAGCTGGGCGTTAGTCTGGCGGAGCTATATGGCTATGTGCAGAGCCTTCTGATTGAAGCCAACATCCAGCAGTCTGATCCGCCGCTGGCCGAAGCGGAAACGCTCTTAGCTACTTTGCTCGAGGGGTGGGCGTGTTGCGCCGGGGCGGGGCACGTGGGCGAGAAGGCCGCTGAACGGGAGCCTGTGGGTTGCGCATATTGAGGGGCGCTTTGGGCGTTTTATGATTTGGCGTGTGCGTCGATGATCGCTTTCGCCACGGCCTCCGCGGAGACGTCGTATTGGCCGGACTGTACGTCCAGGCGTAGCTGCTCCAGGCGTTTTGGATCGCGCGGTGCAAGCGCTTTGGCAAGTTGGGAAACTTCGGCTTGATCGGCGCCGCTGGCGATCGTCCCCTTGTCCAGCGCGCGCTTTTCGGCGGCCTGGTCGGTTTTCTCCGCACCCTGGGTCAGGGGAATACGGCTAAGGTCATCGATCCGCATGTTTTGTGAGTCCTGCCACCACCATCTTAGCGATACCCAACCCGCCGCTGCCGGCGAGCGCTTGGGCGAATTGTTGCTCGCCAAGTTCGATTAGCGAGGAATTGGTTTGGTTGTCGCCGGTTCCGTCGGCGGTGAGTCCTCCGCCGCCTGCCTCGCGCGCCGAGCGCAGCATCTGATTCAGGAGCATGGCCTCGAAATCGGTGGCGGACTTGCGAATCCTGGCGGGGTCGTCCTTGGGTTTCTCTCCGAGTGCGTGCATACTTCGGGTGAGAGCGGAAACAACAGAGCTTTCGATCGGCATTTCGTTAGATGACCTCCAGTTCAGCTTCCAACGCTCCCGCGGCTTTGAGATTTTGCAGGATAGCGATGATGTCGCGCGGTGTGGATCCGATGGCGGTAAGGGCGCGCACCAATTCTTCAACGCTCGATCCTTGCTTGAGGACCACGTTCCGGGCCTTTTCCTCTTTCGCCGTGACGTTCGTTTGCGGCGTGACGATGGTCTGACCGGCCGCGAGCGGCGCGGGTTGCGATACATTCAGATTGGTCTGGATCTCCACCGTCAAGGTCCCGTGCAGTATCGCTACCGGAGCGATGCGGACGTCTTTGCCCATGACGATGGTTCCGGTTCGTTCATTGATCACAATTTTGGCGGGCCGATCGGCCTCGACCAACAGGCTTTCGAGCTCGCCTAAAAACTCGACGGTTTTGGTTTTGTACGTCGGCGGAGTGTCCACCGAGACCAGCGCGGAGTTTTCGGCATGGGCCGGCTGGGTCTTGTCCGTTCCAAATTTCAGATTGATGGCGCTCGTGATGCGCGTGGCTGTCGTGAAATCGGCCTGCCGGAGCTGGAGCTTTATATGTTCCACCGGAGCGACGGAAGGCGCCTGCTTCTCGACAATGGCGCCGCTGGGCACGCGGCCCGCGGTGGGATGGTTGAGGGTTTGACTGCTGCCTCCTTTGCCCGCTACGAATCCACCGGTGATGACCGATCCCTGCGCCGCCGCGTAGACCTGCCCATCCGGACCTTTCAGCGGCGTCAGCACCAGGACGCCGCCCTGTAGATTAGTGGAATCGCCGATCGCAGCAACGGTAATGTCGATGCGCGTACCAGGTTGAGCGAAGGGAGGCAAGTTTGTCAGCACCAGCACTGCCGCCGTATTTCTGACCAGGATCGCCGTGGGTGACACGGCCACCCCCATGCGCGCGAGAAGATTCGTAAGACTTTGTGCGGAGAATACAGTTTGGCGTTTATCTCCGGTTCCATTCAGGCCCACCACCAGACCATAGCCGACGAGTTGGTTGTCGCGAACACCCTCAATGGAAACCAAATCCTTCAGGCGCGTGCCCAGCGGAGAGGCTGGGGCCGGCAGCAGGGCCAACAGACAAATTGAAAATCGAAGGCGCATGTAGATCAAAATGGAAGCAACCCCAGCAGGATCCGGTAGAGAAAGAACGGCCGTTTCACAGCGTCATTTACCACTCCCCGTCCGTTCACCCGGACTTCCATCCTCGCGATGCGATCCGACGGAATGGAGTTCCCCGGACTCAGATCGTCCGGACGGACGATTCCTCGTACGGTGATCACTTGCTTCTCGGCATTCACTGAAATTTCCTTCTGTCCCTGGATCACAAGATTGCCGTTGGGCAGGACATCGGTCACTTCGGCGGTGACGGTTGTAGTCAATGTGCTCTCCCGGCTGGTTGTTCCCTGGCCTTGGAGTTGCTGATCGTTCGACGTACTTGCCAGATTGGCCAGCGCGGCGGCCGCACTCTTGGGCAATGCCGCCGAGGCAATCGACGCCTTGACGCTGGATTTTCGCGTTGTATTCGTGGCCCCGGTAGAGACGGCCGACGCCTTATCGGAAACGAGGATCGTAACCAGATCGTACACCTGGCTGGCGCGAACGTCCCGGAAACCGTCGGCCAATCGCCCGGTGCTGGTATAGAGTGAACCCGGTGTCGCGTTGGACGACTGATGGGAACGGTGGTTCGCCTCGCGAACGTATTGATCGAGTGAAGACGTTGGAATGACCGGCGGTTTCTTTTTCGCGATGGCTGGCATCACAAGAGACAAGATGCAAATTCCCGCAAGAAGAGTTTGCATATCAGGCTCCCGGCGAGGTCCGGACAACGACCTTGCCCTTCTCCTCGATGACGGCCCGGAAATTGCGGCCACTCGCTGGATTGTGCACCAGGATGCTTTCACCTTTTTTCCCCGCCGATCCCGCAATACCTTCAAAGGACAGTGTCGCCAGCCCGTCGATTACTCTCACGTGAACTTTCTCTCCTCGAGCTACTTCTTTCGGCTCCTCCAATGCTCCCGGTACGATCCGCTGCCCTGTGGCGATGTTGCGGCGCGCCACTTTCCCGATCGCTTGCCCGCTTGATTCCATTGACACACCTGAAAAGGGAAATTGCCGGCTCCTGGTTAGCTTGATCTGGTCTGCCCGGACGATCGTGCCGGCGGGGATTTCTTCCGCGGCGAAGATGAGCGGGCGCTCGACCGTAATCCGGACCTTGGCCCACACGACGACGCTGCGTTGCCCGTCGTAGATCAACCTTCCTCGCCAGGTAACCGGCGATTCGGGCGCGCTGGGAGGCGGCTTATTGAGTGCCCCACGCTGGAATTCCAACCGTCCCGGAGGCAACGCTTGACTTGAGAACTCCATCAGTTCCAAATCGGCATCGCCCATGCCGAGCGCACCCAACAGGGCCGTTTTTATCTCATCTCGTGAAATGACATGGGCCTCACGTTGGACACACACGTCTGGAATAACAGTGCCGGGGATCATGATGACACCGTGCCGTTGCGCTAGAAGAGCCAGATCGCGTCCCGCCAGAATTCGCTGAGTCCCGGGCATCGGAGCGAAACCAACCGGCGTTTCCGGATCGAGTTTTTGAAAGAGAGCAACGGCGCCGGCCAAATGGCGGACGACAATCCGATCCGATGGAACGGAGATACAAACGGCCTGCGCGGTCAGAGCCGCGAGCATCAGAAGCAGTAGCGTTCTCATTGCCTTAAGTTATTCACTTGCTGGTACATCTCGTCGGCGGCCTTCACAACTTTCGAGCTCGCTTCATAGGCGCGCTGGCTGACGATCATGTTGATGAACTCTTCCACGATACTGACGTTAGAGCCCTCGACATAGCCTTGCATCAGCGCCCCGAGCCCTTCCTGCCCGCCCGGATTGCCAATAGTGGGATCCCCGGACGCATCCGTCTGAGTAAACAGGTTTTGTCCCACGCTGTTTAATCCGGCGGGATTCGCGAAGTTTGCCAATTGGATCTGGCCCGCCACTTGCCCGGCCGACTGACCGGGTTGTGTATAGCTGACCGTGCCATCGCCCGCGATAGTAACGCTCTGGGATTGAGCCGGAATCGTGATCTGCGGTTCTATCGGATCGCCATTCGCGGTCACGATGTTGCCGTCGCGATCGAGTTGGAATCCGCCGTCGCGCGTGTACGCCAATTCGCCGGTAGGGCGCCGTACCTGAAAGAAGCCTTTCCCCTGAATGACAAGGTCCAGCGGATTGCCGGTCTGCTGGAAGTTGCCCTGGTTAAAGATGATTTCGTTGGACGCCGGACGCGTTCCCAGCCCGATTTGCAACCCGCTCGGAACGACAGTTTGCGATCCCGCGGCGGCTCCGGGCTGAATGAAGCTTTGATACAGCAAATCCTGGAACTGCGTCCGCCGCATTTTGAAACCATTGGTGTTCGCGTTGGCCAGGTTATGAGCGATGTTGTCCACGTTCATTTGCTGGGCGGTCATGCCGCTGGCGGCGCTATAAAGGGCTCGGATCATTTATTACTCCTAGAGACTATTACTCCTGAAGATGTCACTCCCAAAATCATTGGGTTACCCGGGCGACTTCGTCTACCGCACGCTTGTTCATTTCCACGCCAATTGACATGGCTTTCTGCAGGGTTTCAAATTGGCGCATCACGTTCACCAGGCGCACGGCTGACTCGGCCGGTTGAAAATTGGCTGACTCCAACTTGCCCTGCTCTACTTGCGCATTGGTTGCTGGCCCAGGCTGGACCGTGGAAACATCCAACCGAAAATAGTTATTTCCGCGCTTAGAGAGCGCAGAGGGATCTTGAAACTCGACGATGGAAATCCGCGAAACGTCCTGTCCGCCTTGTCGAACCATGCCGTCGGGGCTGATTTCCACCGGCTTGGAGTTGTCCAGAAGGATCGGCTTCCCGTCCGCGCCTTGAATCGTATACCCATCCAGAGTCTCGATTTCGCCATTCTTGGATGCGCGAAAGCTACCGTCTCTAGTAAAGACAGGGCCGGACGGCGAATTGGCAACGAAGAAACCCTTGCCGTTCAGGGCCAGGTCGAGCGGGCTGCCGGTCGGCGTCATTGATCCTTGAGCGAAATCCGTCCAGTGCCGCTCTATCACCGGGAGAACGGGAGGATTAGTGCCCTCGGGCGATTCGGCGGCTTCCTGAGAAAGATACAAGCCAAAAAATTCGCGATCGGCCTTGAATCCCGGCGCTGACGAGTTTGCGATGTTGTTGGCCAGCATGTCCAGGCTTTCCATCCGCGCCCGCATCCCGCTCGCCGCTGAAGTTGTGAGTGGATCCATAAGATCTGTCGTTACCGCGAGACTTCAATGCAATTCGGTGGCCGCGCGAAAATCCTCGTCATATTGATACAAAATTGAGCGATAAATTCGTTTTGGAACGAATTTACTGTGGCAAAAAAGTGCCGGAACGGGATTTGTGCCAATTCTTTATCGCTGTGGAAATCGATAAGCGCATGAGAATGAGCGCAACGGTAATGGCCCCCCACATGCCCTAGCGCACTGCGTGAACATCACTGGCCTCGCGATCTCTAAGACAATCCAGCCGCCCATAAAACTTCCTGGAAGGTCGGCCGGTTCGCTTCTAAGACCGGTATCCTCTTGCGCACGTGGCGAACTAGGCGCATTCGTATCGCTGCTGAGTGGACTTATTAATAGGACTACCGTTCCGCTTCCAACGCTTTATGTACCAATGATGAGCAAGTACAAAAGCAAGGAAGCCAACACCGAAAAACAATCCACGGCGGCTACGGATCAAACAAATACTTCGGAGCCTCCGATCCTTTTGGGAGCGCCGCAATTTACACAAGTCGCTTCATCGGGAAATGACCAGCCGGATCGAGCTGACGCGGGTAAGCACCCTAGTCCGGCCGCAGATGAAAGCAAGACTGCCGCGCCGCGCACGACGCCTTCCCAAGGAACAATCGATTCCCGGCCTACCACGCCGGACGTTGCCTTTGGTCTTCGTTTGACGAAAACCCAGCCGGCGACCCAAGTTGGCGGGCCGATGGCCTCAGATTCTCTTACGGCCGATCTTTCTCCGGCGCCGGATGTTCCGAGTGCCCCTCAAGCAGCTTCGAATCTCAGTACTGGCGGCGTAGCCTCTCCCTCTACGCCGCCGCTCCCCGAGGTATCGGAGGCGCCGGGCGATGACAACAACGCAAGCTCAAAAGACTCAACGCCTGCGATTCGGCCGGACGCCCGCCCGCGCATCTCCGTGCCTGAAAAGGCGATGCCCCCGACCTTGCAGCCGCATAGCATCGGCGGTAGAGACACAGGTAGTGCTGAAACCGAACAAAGGAAGCCGGAACTGCCTGCTCCAAAACAGAACGAGGCGGTGCGCAACGAAGGCCGCTTGCAGGCAAATTCAGATACAAACGAATTGTCCGCAAGCCAGCACGAAATCGCCCGTGCGACTGAGCCGCAGGCTAGCCACGCCGCAACAAGTCCGAGCGATGCAAGGAGAGCCGCTTCCGATCCTGAAATAGGTCTCACGCTTCAGCCACAACAAGCTAGACATATCTCGCTAAAACTAACTGGTCCCGATTCCACCAAGGTAGATCTCCAGTTGACGGAACGATCGGGAAAAATGCAGATTGCGGTTCGGACACCAGATCATGCCCTCGCCAAGTCGATGCAAACCGATCTAAGCGATTTGGTCGGGCGCTTGGAGAACAGAGGGTTCAAAGCAGAAGCCTGGATTCCCACATCGGGCCGTCATGCAGAAGCGACCGCGCCACCGCAGCAGTCCAGCCAAGGCAATAGTCAAAACCATCAGGGGCGGCACTCCAGCGGCTCGGGTGCGGGCCAACAGCAGCAGCGCCACGGTCAAAACGATTCGAATCAACGGCAACAAGCCCGCTGGAAGGCACAACTGGAAGAAACATCTTTGATAGAAGAAATGAGGATGGAAAACATATGACGATCAACGCTGTCAACGCAACCGGCATTATTCCGGAACAATCCGCGGCCACGCAAAGCGCGACGTCACCCGTCGACGGGCTGGCCAATGAGCAGACCTTTTTGAAACTGTTCGTCGCTCAGCTTAAAAATCAGAATCCGCTACAGCCCCAAGACGGCACTCAATTCGTTGCCCAGTTGGCGCAGTTCAGTTCACTCGAGCAACAAGTCCAGATGCGGCAGGATCTGGATGCACTCAAGAATCTGGCACTCACTCCCAAGACCGCCGCCTCGGATACGACCCAGACCTAAGGAGTTTCATGTTTACATCATTCTCAACGGCCCTTTCCGCGCTCAAAGCGCAGTCAACCGCGATCGACGTCGTGGGAAATAATCTGGCGAATATGAACACATCGGGGTTCAAGAGCAGCGTCGTTTCCTTTCACGATCTGGTGAGTCAATCGTTGGGCGCGGGCGAGGCCCAGGTGGGATTCGGCGTGGGGCGTCCGGTAACCTTGCGGCACTTTTCTCAAGGCTCCATTCAGATCACCACCGGACCGCTAGACGCGGCGATTCAAGGTGACGGATTCTTTCTGGTTCAAGGACCGAACGGCGCGATTGAGTACACCCGGGGCGGCAATCTTCAGGTAGACAAAGATGGGCGGCTGATGACCACCACCGGCGAAGTGATACAGGGCTGGACGCGGACCAATGGAGTCCTCGATACGAACGCCGCGGTCGGCAGTGTTATTGTACCCATCGGGACGGTAGAAGCGCCAATCAAGACCAAATCGTTTTCTTTTGACATCAACCTGAATGCCGCTGCGGCGGCCGGAACGCCGGGCGGTACATTCTCGACGTCGGTTTCTATTTTTGATTCCCTCGGCAATTCGCACGTCGTAAACGCCAAATTCACCAAGAGCGCCACCGCCGGCCAATGGGACTACAGCATCGGCATACCGGACGCGGACGTCCAAAATCCGCCGGCCACTCCTCTGACCGGCAGCATTACGTTCGATTCCAACGGAAAGTTGGCGACTCCGGCAGCCACCGACGCCCCGCCCCAATTGCAGATTCAGGGTTTACAAGATGGCGCCGCCGACATGAACATCGACTGGAGTCTGTTTAACGGAACCACTCCGCGCGTGAGCCAGTACGCTCAGCCATCGGCCACATCGGCGGTCGGCCAGGACGGCGGACCCGCTGCGCAGCTAACCAGCATTGGCTTGGGTGACGGAGGAACGGTGGTCGCGCAGTATTCGAACGGACAGCAGATCGTCGTAGGGCAGCTCGCCATGGCTCTAATCCGAAATCCAGAGTCGTTGCTTGCCATTGGCAACAATAACTATCAGCTCAGCGTCCGATCGGCAGTTCCGGCCGTGGGCACTTCCGGCACCGGCGGACGGGGAAGCGTGATCGGCGGAGCGGTCGAGTCCTCCAACGTCGATATCGCGCAGGAATTTACTAACCTGATCGTTCTACAGCGCGGTTTCGAGGCAAATTCAAAAGTGATAACAACGGTCGACGAGATAAGCCAGGTCACCATCAACTTGAAGAAATAGTTGGTGAGCGAACCCATGACGCCCATTCAGGAGATCGCCGATCTGGCCGACGTACCCGTCGAGGTGGAAGTTCAATTGGGTAATAAGATCCTGACCATCGCGCAGATTCTCGAGTTGGGTCTGGAAAGCGTAATTCGCATGGCGCGGTCGGCCGGCGACAACATCGACATTCTGGTCGGCGGAACGCTCATCGGGTACGGAGAGATCGTAATTATCGAGGATGCGGTGGGTGTGCGCATCACGGATTTCAACCAGGAGGAATAGGTTCAAGCATCGGCATGGACATCCTAAGACAATCGCTGGCCATCACCTTCGTCTTCGCGCTCTTATGGGCGGCGCTTTGGTTTCTGCGGAAGCGGGGAAATATCCGAATCGGTTTCCCGAGAGCCCGCGCATCGCAACGTGTCCTGGAGTTGCGCGGCAAGCTCGCGCTAGGCCCGCAGCATTCCATCCATATCGTAAGGATCGGCGAGCGGGACATGGTGGTCGCGGTACATCCGGCCGGCGTCACCGTGCTTTGCCAGCCGGCGCACGCGGTTGACTCGATTGGCCCCGGAATCGTATGAAGTTATCATTACTTCGCGGCATCCTCGCGCTAGCCGTACCCGGCCTATTGCTGGCGCAAGGCCAGGGCCCGCTTTCCGGCATCTCGCTGGTGCAAAACAAAGGGGCGGCGGCGTTGAGCGTCCCCATGCAAATCGTGGTGATGCTCACGGTGCTGAGCGTCCTTCCGGCCATCATCATGTCCGTGACTCCTTTTCTCCGGATCACGGTGGTGCTGCACTTCTTGCGGCAGGCGTTGGGCACTCAGGGCACGCCTTCCAACCAGGTACTCATCGGCCTGGCGCTATTCCTGACTCTCCTGATTATGCAGCCTGTAGTCACCGAGATCTATCACAAGGGCTGGGAACCGGTCGAGAACGGGCAGATGACCTGGCAGAAAGGATTCGAAGACGGTTCGCAGCCCCTGAAGGTGTTTCTGGTCAAGTACGTTCGCGAAAAAGATGTGCGGCTCTTCCTGGACGTTTCGCACACCGCCGCTCCCGCGCGCCCCTCCGATCTCGGTCTGCTGGTGCTGGCGCCCGCTTATGTGCTCTCGGAATTGAAAACCGGGTTTCAAATCGGCGCCGTGCTGTTTCTCCCGTTTCTGGTGATCGATCTGGTAGTCGCTTCCGTGACGCTCTCCATCGGGATGGTGCAACTGCCGCCGGTTATGTTATCGGCGCCGTTCAAGATTCTTCTATTTGTGCTGGTGGACGGCTGGAATCTGGTGGTTGGATCGCTTCTAAAAAGTTTCTATCAAACATGACACCCGAGCTGGCAGTTCAAATCTTCCGTCACGCATTGCTCGAGACCTTTTGGTTGGCCATGCCGATTCTCGCGATCGGATTCGTAGTTGGTATCGCGGTCAGCCTGGTGCAAGTATTGACTTCCATTCAGGACACCAGCTTCAGCGCCGTGCCGAAGCTGCTTGCATTCCTGTTCGGTCTGCTGCTGTTGCTGCCCTGGATGACATCGAAACTGATTTCCTACACAACGCTATTGCTCGCCGATTTTAGCCGCTATGCACACTGAGCTGATCTTCAACCTCTCGACCCTGTACGGGTTCCTGTTGGTGCTGGCCCGTGTGTCGGGAGTAATTGCGTTTGTACCTATTCCTGGACTTTCCGCCGGTCCTGAGGTCAGCCGCGTGGTCCTGGCATTAGCATTGACGATCTCGCTGCTTCCGGTGTGGCCGGCGCCGAACCTGACGGGAGCCATTCTCGGCAGGCTACTTGGTTGGGTAGGCGCGGAGGCGGCTTTCGGCCTCACTATCGGACTATCCGTTTCATTCCTGCTGGAGGGACTGCAAATGGCGGCACAGGCGATCGGACTACAGGCCGGCTATTCGTTTGCATCCACTGTCGATCCATCCACGCAAGCCGATACGACCACGCTTCAACTGATGGCCCAGCTCTTCGCGGGAAGTTTATTTTTCGCATTCGGATTCGATCGGCAGGTGGTTCACATCGTCGCCCGGAGCCTGGAATCGATTCCCAGTGGGACCTATTCATTGAGCGGACCAATAGTCGAAGCGGTCACGCATCTCGGATCGGCGGTGTTTTCGACGGGACTACAGTTGGCAATTCCGGTGCTCGCTCTCCTGCTGCTTTTGGACATCGCGTTTGCCGTGCTGGGCCGTTTGCAAACGCAACTTCAATTGCTGTCTCTCTCCTTTGCTATCAAGACTCTTACCGCCCTCGCATTTCTCGGTGCGGTGCTCTCGTTTTATCCGCCGGTCTTTGAAAAAGTGGGAACCGTCACGTTTACCACACTGATGAGGCTGCTGAATCGCTGATATGTCGGACCACGGACAACGCTCGGAAAAGCCGACCAAGCGAAAGCTGGATAAGGCCAGACGCGAAGGCCGGTTCCCGGCCAGCAAGGAATTGCTGGCATCGCTCCAGTTCTTTACGTTCGTGGTTCTACTGGCCGTAGGATGGCCGCCATTCCTGGAACGGACGCGCGAAATGGCGCGGTATTTTCTGACCGCGGCCTTCCATATTCAACTAACCGCGCACAACATGCCGGCCGTCTACCGCCATTCGGTAGGCCACGTCTTCCTGCCGCTGCTGTGGCTGGGAGGATGCCTCACCACAGTGGCTTTGGCGGGCCAATTGGGAAGCACGCGATTAGGATTCGCGTTTCAGAAATTGGCGCCGGATTTGAAACGTTTGAGCCCGCTTCAAAAGATAAAGAGCATACCCAGCCAAAACGCGGGCTCCTTCTTTCAAGCACTTCTATTTCTACCGTTGCTCGGCCTGGCCGTGTACACGATAGCGGCGAAAAACCTGTCGGCCTACGCGGGTTTGACGCGCGAGGGCCTTCTTCCAGCGCTCGGAGCCGTGGCCGGATCGCTCAAGGACCTGCTGTGGAAGGCAGTCTATCTTTTCCTCGCCATCGGCGCACTGGATTATCTACGAGCCTATCGCCGGCATGCCAAGACGCTAAAGATGAGCAAGCAGGATATCCGGGATGAGGCTAAGGAGACGGAGGGAAATCCGCAGATCAAGGGCCGGATCCGCAGACTCCAACGCGATCTGGCTCGCTGCAACATGATGAAGGAAGTTTCGAAAGCCACTGCCGTCATCGTGAATCCCACGCATTACTCGGTAGCCATTCGCTACGAGCTGGAAGGCATGGCGGCCCCGCGCGTATTGGCGAAAGGCAAGAATTATCTCGCCCGCCGCATTCGCGAGATCGCGATCGAACACCAGATCCCTATTATCGAGAACCAGCCGCTGGCGCAGGCGCTATATGGCGCCGCCGACGTCGGCCAGGAAATCCCGCCGCATCTCTACCGGGCGGTGGCCGAAGTGCTGGCGTACATCTTCAAGCTCATGAATCCGAGGAGGAGCTAAATGCCGGCAGCCGCGGCGACCACACAGCGCCCGCCCGCGACCGTCCCCATAATCGCGCCAAAAAACAAAAGCTTGTCGCTACCGGCCGGATTCTCCGCGAATTGGGCCGAGTTCGCGGTGCCACTGGCCGTGCTGGGCATCGTGATGGCGATGATCACACCCTTGCCGCCGTTTCTGTTGGATATTCTGATCAGCGCCAATATCACGCTCTCTGTCATCGTGCTGTTGGTTTCACTCTATATAACGAAGCCGGTGGAGTTCAGCGTTTTCCCCACCACGCTGCTGTTGATGACGCTGTTCCGGCTGGCGCTGAATATTTCCTCGGCGCGCCTCATTCTTCTGAAGGGAAATACCGGGACATCGGCGGCCGGAGAAGTCATCCAGGCCTTTGGCGCTTTCGTGGTGGGAGGCAACTACGTCATCGGTGTAGTCATTTTTCTGGTGTTAATTGCAATCCAGTATGTGGTCATCAACCATGGCGCCGTCCGCATCTCGGAGGTGACCGCGCGCTTCACTTTGGACGCCATGCCGGGCAAACAGATGTCGGTGGACGCGGACCTCAATTCCGGCCTGATTGACGATAACGAAGCCCGCGGCCGGCGCAAGCTGCTGTCGAGTGAAGCGGAATTCTACGGGGCCATGGACGGGGCCTCCCGTTTCACCCAGCGCGACGCCGTCGCCTCGATCATTATTACCGCGATCAATATCATCGCCGGTTTCCTGATCGGTGTCCTGCAGCATGGCCTGGATCTCAAGCGGGCGCTCGAAACCTATACGGTGCTCACCATTGGAGACGGCCTGGTGACCGTTATTCCGGCGCTGATGATTTCCATTTCGGGCGGTTTGATCGTCACGCGCGCCAGCTCGGATACCAAACTGGGAATCGATTTTCAAAAACAGGTATTCAGCAACTGGCAGCCGCTGATGCTGGCCTCCGGCGTATTGATCGCGATGGCGGCTTTTCCGGGCTTGCCCAAGATTCCGTTCGTGGTGTTAGGGGCCGGCGTGGGCGTAGTGGCATGGCGCGTGCGGCAACAAACTGCCACTGCCGAAAAAACGAAGCCACCGCTGGCCACTCCCGCCCGCGAGAATCTCGAAGGACTTCTAAAAGTAGAGCCGTTGGCCGTAGAAGTTGGCCTGGGCCTGGTGCAATT
>DATDHK010000490.1:0-3834 GCA_036521635.1 Bryobacteraceae bacterium
GGGGATGGTGAAGTGGAAGGTTGAGCCGGCGCCGGGTTCGGATTCGACCCAGATTTTTCCTCCGTGGGCTTCCACAATCTTTTGAGACAGGGCCAGGCCGATGCCGCTGCCGGGGATTTCACGGCCTTGCAGGCGGCGGAAAATATGGAAAATCTGTTCCTTGTATGGAGCGTCGATTCCCAAGCCGTTGTCTTTCACCGAGAACTGCCAGCCTCCGGATACCGGCTGCGCCGAGACGTGGACTTGCGGTGGAACATCGGGGCGGCGGTATTTGATGGCGTTGCCGATCAGGTTTTGAAAGACCTGCTCCACTCTTCCATCGGCGACGAAAACGGGCAACGGATCGTGCGTGATTTGAGCGCAGCTTTTTTCAATCGCGGCATAAAGGTTCGCGAGCACGTCGGCCAGCATCGCTTCGCCGTTCAAGGGCCGGACATCGCGGCTGTTATGGATGGCCTGCGAGTACTTCAGGATATCGTCGATGAAAAGCCGCATCCGGCGCGCGCCATCCAACACATGATGAATGCACGCGGACGTGCCCTCATCCAAGTGTCGCTGGAGTTGTTGCGAGAGGAGTTGCGTGTGAGCGCTCACGGTCCGGAGCGGTTCATTCAGCTCATGCGCCACCATGTAGGCGAAGCGCTGGAGATCTTCGTTGGACCGGCGCAGAGCGCTTTCGGCGTCCCGCGTGCGGAGAAACGCCTTGATGGTCGCGATCAGGACACCCGGATCCACGGGCTCCACCAGATAACTATCCGCTCCGCTATTCAGTCCGGTCACCAGGTGTTGCGCTTGCGCGCTGGACGCGGAGATGTGCAAAACGGTGGTCGACGCGGTCTTCGGGTTCCTCTTGATTTGTTCACATACTTCGAAGCCGCTCATGTCGGGCAGATTCACGTCCAGGAGAACGATGGCGGGCATGCGTGCGGAGACCAACTCCAACGTTTGGCCGCCGGTCATGGCCTCAATCACCTGGAAGCCAGCCTGTTTTAGAACTTTCGACCGGGCGTAAAGCCCAGGGGCATAATCGTCTACATTAAGAATCGATTGAGTATGTAGATACACGAGTATCCTCCCTTCCGGAATTTGTGGCCGGGGCGGTTCCGTCTACCGCCATTCGAACAATCCGGCCGAGATCGGTATTTTCCAGGTCGGCTTTGTTCACGATCGCACACGCTTGCGCCTCCAGATGCCGGCGCTCCGGCTCTGTAAGGACGTATGAAGTACAGATTACCACTGGTATGTTTTGCGTGGCTGGATCCGATTTTAGCTGGTCCATAACGTCGAAGCCGCTGACGCCGGGCATGGTGAGATCGAGAAATATCACATCCGGTTTTTCGATGACGGCGCAGCGCATTCCTTCCGCGCCGCTGGGGGCTTCCAGAATGACCCGGAAGGGCTGCTTTAGTTTGTGCTTCAACAAATACCGATCGCGTTCGTTGTCGTCGATCAACAGAATGCGGAGCGTTGCGGGCTGGCCCGAAAGCGATTCCAGCCGGCGGATCAACCCGGCGCGGCCGACCGGCTTCATGAGATATTCGTCGGCGCCCAGGTGGTACGCTTTGGCCTGGTCTTCGGTGACGCTCGCCACCAGGACGGGAATTTCTTTCGTCGCCGGATCGGCCTTCAGCTTGGCCAGAAAACTCCAGGTGCTTTCGGAGCGCAGAATCACGTCCAGCAGAATAATCCGCGGGCGAATCCGTTCGAGAACTTCCTCGGCCTCGCGGATGGTCGTGGCCGGAATAATCTCGAATCCGGATCCCCGGAGATAGTTTTTGTAGGCCATCATGACTTCGGGACTGTCTTCGACGACGAGCACGGGCACGCCGGACGGGTCCGGCAGCCAGTCCGGCTGGAGCGCGCTTGTGTTTCCGGCAGGATCGAGATAGCGGAGAGGCAAGCGTAACGTGAAGGTGGAACCGATGCCCGGCCGGCTCTCGACATCCACTCTGCCGCTGAGCAGCGTGGCGAGTTTTCTCGAGAGAGGCAGGCCCAGGCCGGTTCCCTTGACGCGGCGCTGGATGGGGTGATCGATTTGCGAGAAATCCTGGAAGATCAGATCCCGATTCTCGGGAGCGATTCCGATGCCGGTGTCGGCGACCGAGAACAGCACTTCATCCTCGCTCACCATCGCCGCCGATACGTGAACTTCGCCTTTCTCGGTGAACTTGAGAGAATTTGAAATGAAATTGCGGAGAATCTGCGATACCTTTGCCTCGTCGGAAAAGAGCGAGGGGATGTGGCCGGCGTCGTCGAATATCAGATCGAGCGACTGATTGAGAAGCAAGGGCCGAAGCATTCCGCGCAGAGCGGCAAAGAGATTGGCGGCCTCAAACTCAACCGGCCTGACTTCCACTTTGCCGGCCTCGACTTTGGCCAAGTCGAGCAGATCGTTTACCAGCTCCAGCAAATCCTGAGCGGCTCTGCGGACATAGCCGATCTGCTGATTTTGCTCGCCGTTCAAGGGGCCGTCGGCGCCGTTTAACAGCAGGCCAGTGAGGGCCAGAATGGAGCTCAGGGGAGACCGGAATTCGTGACTCATGTTCGACAGGAATTTCGATTTGAGCTCGTCCGCGCGGCGAAGATGATCGGCCTGTTCGTCCAACTCCGCGTACAACGCTACGACGCCGCGATTGGTGTCTTCCAATTCACGATTCAGCCGGGTCATCTCGATTTGCCGGACGCGGATTTCTTCAAGAGCGGTGAGCAGCTCCTGATTCTGATGGCGCAATTCCTGCATGGGGTCTTGCCGCGCTTCGCCGGCAAGAGTGGCGCTGAGGCCCGCGATATCGGCGCCCGACAGAACCGGCGAGCGCTGGGGCAGCAGTTTCTTCATCCGGATGGTGGTTCCGATTCTCGGAATCGATTCCACTTGAAACTGGTCCATCAGGCGGCGCGCGCCGATGATGCCCAAACCCATGCCGGTGGGCGACTGATATTGGCCGTCGAGAATCTCATCTAAGGCGGCGATGCCGGGCCCAGAGTCGGAAACCTTGATGATGAATAATTGCGGAGCTGTGCGGCCCTCCAACAAATATTCCACTTTGCCGCCGCCGGCGTAGTTGAAGGCATTGCGGGCGATTTCGGAAACGGCTGTGGAGATGCGAGTTTGATCCTGGTGATCGAAGCCCAGCAGGCGGGCGATCTGGCGGGCTCGCTGGCGGGCGGCGACGGTGTCGTGCTCGTAGCGGATGCCGACGGTGAGAATGGATAAGCTCATTTAGCTAGTAGTGGGCGGACGCGCCCGTCCGTCGACGGACCGCCGGTCCGGCTGTCTGGAATAGAAACCAAAGGCCGGCGGGGGCGCCGGCCGCGGACCAGGGGGGGCCGCCCCACGCGGTACAAAGGATTTTCGACGCAGCATACTAGGCCGCCTTTACTATTACGACCGTGGAATCGTCGTTGCCGCGGGAGCAGTCGCGATAGAGCACGCCGGCAATGAGACCCGGGTCATGCCGCGACAAACCGGGATAGGGTTCCAGGCCGGTGCCGCTGACCAGTCCGTCGGAGTGAAGCACCAGCAGGCCGTCGGCCGGCCAATCGTAAGTGAATTCGCGCAGCCTTTGACCTTCGTGTCCGGAAGTGCCATTTACGGAAACAAGATGCCGGCGCCCTTGGGTGATGGAGTAGATCTGTCCGGAAATATTTCCAACTCCAGCGAATGTCAGCTTGCCCGCGTCCACATCGATGCCGGCCACGGCCACCGCCGCGCCGCGCGTGCTGCGCAATGCCAGGTGCACGCGCTCCAGTAAAGCCTTCGGTGACAATTCGGCGTAATTTTGAAGCACGCGCACCGCTTCAGACGATGCGTAATTGGCCTCCGGACCGTGGCCC
>DATDHK010000491.1:0-3235 GCA_036521635.1 Bryobacteraceae bacterium
GGACTCGCCGCACTGGCCAGGTCGGTAGCGCTCAAACCCTCCGCTTTCACTTTTATCAGGAGCGTCTCGGTTGTGCTGCCGGGCGCCAGGCGAACCACCGGGTCCAGTGGCAAAACTTTCGGTTCCGCCGAGAGCCGCGCCGCGGCAAACAGGTACAGGCAAGTCACAATCCGACGCACGTTTTCATTCCTCCGAATCGGGTCAGGGGCGTTCTTCGGCATTCACCGGGGCTCCCGGACTGGCAGGCGACGCTCAAGAGGAAACGCGCATTAATTTTTCGCCTCCTCGTCCTGCCATGCGCAAATTGATTCCGGGAAGTGCCAATGCGTAGCGGGAAAGGTCTTGGTGAATTCGCGAAAATCGGCTAAAATTCTTTAAACGCCTAAAAATGTCTGTTGGTGAAGCGCCTGAACGCTTAGTGCGGGATGGAAGAGAGGTGCCCGTTGCCCGAATTTTCGTCAGAGCACATCACTCCCCTGTTAAAAGCGGCTCAGAACGGGGCCCGGGATGCCGAGTCGCGCCTGATTCGCCGGGTTTACGCCGACCTGCGCCGGCTGGCGGCGGGATACCTTCGCCGCGAACGCCCCGGCCAGACCCTGCAACCAACGGCGCTGGTGCATGAGGCTTACATTCGTCTCAAAAAAGCGAACAATGGCGAATGGAACGATCGAAAGCATTTTTTTGCGATTGCAACGCGTATAATGCGGGAGATTCTGGTGGATAACGCGCGGGCGCGCAAAGCCGAAAAACGAGGCGGCCATGCCTTGCGGATCGACGTCGACCAGGCCTACATCGCCGCCGGGCAACGATCGGTGGACATCCTCGCACTGGATGAAGCGCTTATTAAACTCGAGAAGCTGGATCCCAGGCAGAGCATGATCGTCGAGCTTCGATTCTTCGGAGGTTTGCCGGAACGCGACATCGCGGAAATACTTGGTGTCTCGGAGCGGACTGTAAAGAGGGAGTGGCAATCGGCTCGGGCGTGGCTCTTTGGCCAGATTCGGGGATGACCCCGGAGCGGTGGCAACAAATCAAGGCGCTTTTCGCCGCCGCCATTGACCTTCCGGCCGACGAAAGAGCGAGCTTTCTCCGGGAAAACTGCGGGAACGACAACGAATTGAACTCGGAGGTTCGTAAACTCCTATTCAATGCCGACCACGCCGCAGGATTTTTGGATGACGCTGCATTCGCATCGCAAACTGCCGCGTCAACTCCCGTTTTTGCGCCTGGGGATCTCGTCGCCCAGCGTTTCAAAGTAACTCGCTTGATCGGCCGGGGTGGAATGGGCGAGGTCTACGAGGCCGAAGATACCGCCCTGGGAGAAACCATCGCGCTGAAAACGATCCGCGGCGAGACGGCTTTCGATGCCAATGCGCTGGCCCGGTTTCGCCGGGAAATACTGCTGGCCCGCAAGGTAACCCATCCAAACGTTTGCCGCGTTTTCGATTTGGAGCGGCATGTTCCGGACACCGGCCCGCCCATCGCGGTCCTGACCATGGAGCTGTTGCCGGGTGAAACTCTGTCGCGGCGTATCCGGCGCGCCGGACCGTTGCCTCCCGCGGAAGCCATGGTGCTGGCCTGTCAAATGGCCGAAGGACTTCAAGCAGCGCACGAGCGCGGCATCATTCATCGCGACTTCAAGTCCGGCAACGTGATCCTGGAAACAGGATCCACTGGAGCGCCGCGCGCCGTAATAACGGACTTCGGGCTGGCTCGTACGGCCGCTCCCAAGGCCGGCGGTTCTTCCGTCACGCGCCCCAGTCAGTTGATGGGCACGCCCGACTACATGGCGCCCGAACAATTTGAAGGTGGTGAGGCCGGCTTTCGCAGCGACATTTATTCGTTGGGCGTGGTCATATTCGAAATGATCACGGGAACTCTGCCGTTCCGGGAGCAAGCGCCCTCTGCCTCGGCGCTCCGGCGCTTTCAGGGTCCGCCTCCTACCCCGCGATCGGTGATTCCCGGCCTCAATCCGGTCTGGGACATGGTTGTCGAACATTGTCTGCAACCCGATTCCAAACGGCGATTCGCCTCGGCGTCTGAAGTCGCGGCTGCTCTCAAGACTGGCGGAGCCGGGTTGCGGACATTTAGAATTTCGCGCCGGGCCGCGATCGCCGGTGTTGCCTCGTTGTTGTTCGTGTCCCTTTTTACGCCGATCTTCCGCTATTACCGTCGGAGAGCGGATATCCCGGAAGGTTCGACGGTGCTGCTTATACCAATGGACAATGCGACTGGAGATCCCCAATTGGACGGTGTGACGGAACTAATGCGCAGCTACCTGTCGCAGTCGCCCCACTTCAATATGTTGGACGAGCGGCGAATTCAAGAGACGCTCCAGCAGATGGCGACGCCGGAAGGGTTCCGCCTCAATTCGCAATCGGCGGCGGAAGTGGCTTGGCGCGCCGGCTCTTCCTTGACAGTCTGCGGAACTCTCTCGCCCCTGGGGCAAGGGTTCGCGCTCAATTTGCAGATCGAGAAGGTTGTGGGCCAGCCGGTTGGTCCGCAGCCAA
Source organism: Bryobacteraceae bacterium (assembly GCA_036521635.1). Taxonomy (GTDB): domain Bacteria; phylum Acidobacteriota; class Terriglobia; order Bryobacterales; family Bryobacteraceae; genus Palsa-89. Next base: position 2,511 of record DATDHK010000491.1, read on the forward strand.
ACTGGGTTCATGTTTTTCCGGCGCCGGACAAAGCGAAAATCAGCGAAGCGGTCCGGGCCGGCGGCGAGTGGATTCGCACCATGGTGGGCGAAGCGGCTTCCGACGGGGCGTCGTATCGCCGCCCCCCCGGCGATACGACAACATCCTCGTGGGAGGCATTGAGCTTGTTTGGGCAAGCCGAGCGCCTGAAGGCCCAGGGCAAGACCGAGCAGGCCATCACGGTTCTGAACGAGGCGGTTCGCAGCGATCCTCATTTCGCGCTGGCGTGGGCGCGGCTGGGCGATCTTGCCAACTCCATCGGCCGGGATGGCGACGGTTTTCGTTACTGGCGGCGCGCCTTGGATGAGGTGCCCGCCCGGCGCCTGACCAAACGCGAGGAATTGCGAATTCGCGGCCAGTATGCGTCCGATGCCGAAGATCATGCGGACGCCGAGCAGGCCTTTCGCACGTATGAAATCTTGTATCCAAGCGATTTTCTTCCCACTTTTTATTTGTCGGGAACATTGGCCGCGACCGGCCGTTACGAGGAGGCTATCCAGAAGGCGCGGGAAGCCGAGCACAAACAGCCCAACACCTACTTCGCGCCGGCTTGGCTGGCCCGCTTACATATTGGAATGGGGAAGCCCGATGAGGCGGCCCCATACATTGCCCGGCTCAAGGCGCTGCGCCGGCCGGACACCGCGGCGCTGCTGGAAGGCGCGGTGGCTTTTCTCAAAGGAAATTAT
>DATDHK010000492.1:0-9488 GCA_036521635.1 Bryobacteraceae bacterium
GGTCAGCTCACTTCGTGCAACTATTTCGACGTCTTGAATGAGCCACCCGTGCTGGGCCGCGCGTTCATAGCATCGGAATGCGCGGCGGAGGGCGCTGGGCCCGTGGTGGTTCTGAATCACGATTTGTGGCGGAATGCATTCGGCGCCGATCCCGCGATTGCCGGAAAGAAAGTTGTACTGAACCGGCAGCTTCTCACCGTAGTTGGCGTGGCGCCGCAGGGTTTTCAGGGCACCGAGGCGGTGGCCGCCGCGTTCTGGGTTCCGATCACGATGCAGCCTGCGCTGGAGCATAACTTCAACTGGTTGGGAAAGGCCGACGCCAGTTGGTTGGTGGTGCTGGGGCGGACCAAGCCCGGCGTCTCCCTCGATCACGTGCGCGCGGATCTGGGCGTGATCGCCGGACGCATCGATCAGCTCACGCCGGGGCGCAAGACCTCGCTCCTGATTGAGACCGCATCGCTGCTGGGAATGCCGGAGGCGCAAAAAATCGTGTTTGGCGTGGGGGCTTTGCTGCTGGCCGCGGTCGGGATGGTGTTGCTGATTGCCTGCGCCAATGTCGCCAATCTTCTGCTGGCGCGCGCCGCGGGCCGGCACAAAGAAATTGCGATACGGCTATCGGTGGGCGCCAGCCGCGGGCGGCTGGTCCGTCAACTACTCACCGAGAGCATGCTCATCGCGCTGCTGGGCGGCGCGCTTGGATCGCTCATTGCCGTATGGTCGTTCCAAGGCATTGTGAAATTTATTCTGTTGCATCTGCCGCACGGAACCCCGCCACTGATGCTAAACGTCGCCCCCGATTTTCGCGTGCTGGGCTACGCCATGATCATGACGATCGTCACTGGAATTGTTTTTGGGCTGGCGCCGGCAATGCAGGCTTCGCGGCCGGACTTGAACAGTGTTTTGAAGGATGCCGGCAGCGGGCTCGTAGGACGATCGGGCGCCGGCGGTTTCCTTCGCAACGCGCTGGTGGGCGCGCAAGTCTGCGTCTGCATGGTGCTCTTGATCGGGGCCGGGTTGTTGCTGCGCGGACTCTACCTGGCGCAAACCATCGACCCTGGGTTCAATCTCAAGAATGTCGCCATCGTTTCTTTCGACCTGAGGGGACTGGGCTACGACGCACCGCACGCCGCGCTTTTCAATCGCCATCTGGTGGGACGCCTGGCGGGATTGCCGGGAGTGGACTCGGTCGCCAAAACCGGCGTGACTCCGCTAAGCGATTCGCATCGCGGTACTGTTTTCACGCTGCTCGACGGCGGCGGTCAACGCCAGGTGGAGATCAATTCGGTTTCGCCGGAATACTTTTCGATGCTCGGCATCCCGATCGTCCGGGGGCGGAATTTTACGGACGAGGAGACCAAAACGGGCGCGCCGGTTACGATCGCGACCGAATCCACCGCGCGCCGGTTTTGGCCTGGGCAAGATCCGATCGGAAAATCGATCGCCGGAGACGACTCAATTCAATTTCAAGTGATCGGAGTTGCGCGCGATACGCAGGTATCGCACCTGGCCAGATCGAACGAAACATATCTGTACTTTCCGGCCGGTCCGAAAGAACAAATACGGCTGCACTTGTTGGTGCATTCCAGCGATGGCTTTGCGTCTACCGCCAAGGGCATTCAGGCGGCTGTGCGGGCGCTGGATCCGGACGTGGTCGCGGACGTCGCAAAGCTGGAGGACAATCTGGAATTCTGGCGGACGCCGCCGCGTATTTTCGCCATCCTGGCCGGATCGCTGGGTGCGCTGGGACTGCTGCTGGCGTCTATTGGCGTGTATGGAGTGGTGTCCTATTCGGTGAGCGGGCGCATTCGGGAAATCGGCCTTCGCATGACGCTCGGGGCGGATGCGCGTGAAGTGATGAAGCTGATTCTGCGCCAGGCAATGCGGCCGGTTTTGATCGGCGCCGTTATTGGGATTGGCGGCTGCGCGGCCGTGTCGCGGATATTATCCAGCATGTTATTTGGACTGAGCGCTCACGATCCGGTGTCGTTCATTTTGGTTCCGGTGTTTCTGCTGTCGATCGCGCTTGCCGCGAGTTACATTCCGGCACGCCGGGCGATGAGGGTGGACCCGATGGTGGCGTTGAGGTATGAGTAAGGCTTTACTGGCCGATTTTCAATCGGCCGCAGGTTACCAACCTGCGCTACAACAACGGATCAGGCCAGGGTGTCGATCAAGCTCTGTTCCATTTCATTGGAAGTCTTGATGAATTTGGTAGTGGCCTCGAAGTTGTTGCGCGCTTCCAGGAGCGCAACGGCCGCGGCGCTCAGATCCACGGTGTCCGGTTGTCCCGCCGATAACGGCGCGCGCGCAATGCTGCGTGCGGCCTGATTGAATTGCGCTTCAGAGTGAGTTAACCCTTCCAGCGCCGCTGTAAGTCCGACCATGCGATGCCTCCTTAGGTGGTCTCGTGCTTGACTTTCTCTTCGGCAGGATTCGCAATAACTTGAGCCATTGCGTATTTCAGGGCATCGATTCCCAGTCCAGTTACGCTCGAAATCTCGAAAAATGGCAGGGCTTTGGCGGCGGCCAGCGCGCGGAGGCTATCAATCCGTTCGGTATCCTGAGCGACGTCGATCTTCGAGGCGACAACGAACATCGGCTTTTGCAGCATGTCTTGGCGGAAGCCTTCGAGCTCGGTCATTACTATTTGAAAGTCCTCCACTGGATCGCGGCCGGTGTTTTCGGAAACATCCACCAGGTGCACCAGGAGCCGAGTGCGCTCGATGTGGCGCAGGAATTGGACACCCAGGCCGTGCCCCAGATGAGCGCCTTCGATCAGGCCGGGAATGTCGGCAACCACGAACGTTTGATCCTCCACGCTGACGACGCCCAGGTTCGGCTCGAGTGTGGTGAAGGGATAGTCGGCGATCTTGGGGCGCGCGGCTGAGATGCGGGAAATCAATGTCGACTTGCCGGCGTTTGGAAATCCGACTAGACCGACGTCGGCCAGCAGCTTCAACTCCAGGCGCAGATACTTCGCGTCGCCTGCGTGCCCCGGTTCATGTTCGGTAGGGGCTTGATGTGTCGCGGTTGCGAAGTGCTGATTGCCGCGGCCGCCACGTCCGCCTTTCGCTATCAGGAAGCGGTCGCCGGCCTGCGTGAAATCGTGCAGCAACTCGCCGGTGTCGGCGTCGTAGACCACGGTGCCAACTGGCACGGGCAATTCGATGGACTTGCCTTCACGTCCGCTGCGATTGCTGCCTTCGCCATGCCGGCCGCGTTCGGCGGTGTGTTCGGGATTAAAACGGAAATGCAGCAGCGTGTTGTGGTGGGTGCTGGCGACCATACTCACATCGCCGCCGCGTCCGCCGTCGCCGCCGCTGGGTCCGCCGCGCGGGACGAATTTCTCGCGCCGGAAGGCAAGGCAGCCGTTGCCACCATCCCCGGCTTTCACGCGGATTCTGACTTCGTCTATGAACATGGGGGCTGGGGACTGGGGGCTGGGGACTTCGGGATCGAGATAACTAGAAACTTAGCGAAATATCCCGGTCGCTAGTCCCCAGTCCCAAACCCCCAGCCCCTAGCTCGGGTCTATGCTGATGAACTTGCCGGCGCGGCCTCGATCGCGGAACACCACTATGCCCTGGGTTTTCGCGAAGAGCGTGTCGTCCTTGCCGATGCCGACGTTTTCGCCGGGCTTGAAGCGCGTGCCGCGCTGGCGGACCAGGATGGAACCGCCCGTAACCAGTTCGCCGCCGAAGGCTTTCACGCCCAGGCGTTGCGCGTTGGAATCGCGCCCGTTTTTTGAACTTCCAAGACCTTTTTTATGCGCCATATCGCACCTTACGCCAAGATTTCGTTCACGGTCACCTGTGTGAAATTCTGCCGGTGGCCGATGGTCCGCTTGTATTGCTTCTTGCGTTTGAACTTGAAGACGATCACCTTTTCGCCGCGTCCGTGGCTTGAGATGGTGGCCTTCACGCGAGCCTCGCCGAGCGCGGCGCCGCTGAGCCATTCGTTGGAATCGTTCATCACCGCCAGTACGCGGCCAAGTTCCAGCTCCGCGCCAACGTCGCCGCTGAGCGTTTCCACCTGAAGCACGTCGCCCGGAGCGACCCGATATTGCTTTCCGCCGGTTTCAATTACTGCGTACATAACTATCCTCGGTTGAGCTTGAAATGTGGGCTAATCAGACAGACACAGCAAGGGTGCCGTACAGGCTAGAGCCGCAAAGCTTTATGATACGACAAGTGTGAGGTGGGCTGCAACATCATCTACGAGGCGAGGGGAATACGAGGAACACGAGGAACCCCGAGGCTTGAGGAAACTGGACTGGTGTACGGTTACCGGCCTTGACGAACCTGCACGTTTGCCCGGCAAAAATCGTCTAACGCTACCAAAGGAGCCGACGTCTATCTATGGGCGCACAAATCGTTAGCTTCGTGACTTTTGCTCTCTTCGCTTCCATGGTGTTTGGGCAGACCTCCGCGGACCGGACCGTAGATCGAGTATTCCATTTCGTCCACACGGAAAAACTACAGGACATGCAGGAAATCGCAACCACCGTTCGCTCGATAGCGAATATTCCGAATGTGTCCATTGACTCGGAGCAGAGAGCCCTGACACTGGGGGGAACGGCGGTCCAAATTACGCTCGCCGAATGGTTGTTTAACAATTTGGATAAGCCTGCCGGTACGCGGGAGAGCCGAGCGTGGTCCACGCCCGAGTACCCGGTGTCAGTTAGCGCGGATGACATAGCCCAAGTGTTTTATCTTGCGCATACTGAAATGGCGCCGCACCTTCAGGAAGTCGCTACGACCGTCCGGTCGCTGGTGGGGACTCGAAGCCTATTCACTTACAACGCGATTGGCGCCGTGGTGGTTCGCGGAAAATCCTGGGAGGTTGCCCTCGCCGGGTGGCTGCTGAACGATCTCGATCAGTCGACGAATCCGCAGAGGGTTCAAGATTCGGCCATACACGTATATCGGCTGGCAGGTGGTGGCGAGGATGTGGTGCGAGTGTTTTACCTCACGCATCCCGGGACGGTGGCTAGCTTTCAGAAAATCGCTGTACAGGTCCGCACGACGACACAAGTTCGGCGGCTATTTACCTACAACGCACCGAGAGCGATGGCGTTGCGCGGAACAGACGACCAGATTGCGGTGGCCGAACAACTGATCAAGGAACTCGATCGGTAACTGCCGATTGATCCCGGGCCAGGAACGTGTTCCCCGTTGAGGTAGAATCTGGGATGCATGAACCTGGAAGGCATCCGCGTCCTCCTTGTTGAAGACAATCCGGGTGACGTGCGGCTGTTCTTGGAACTGCTTCGCGAAACTGGCGCCGGGCACGTGAAGCTGGAACATGTGGACCGGTTGTCCGCGGCGCTCGAACGCCTCAGCAATCAAACCTTCGATATTCTGCTGCTGGATCTTTCGCTGCCCGACGCGCATGGGCTGGATACGCTGGTGCGCGCGCATGCGCATGCTCCTAGCGTGCCCATTGTTGTTTTGACCGGACTCGACGATCAGGCGCTGGCCGTGAAAGCAGTGCGCGCCGGAGCGCAGGATTATCTGGTCAAGGGGCGCGTGGACGGCGATCTTCTGGTGCGCTCCATGCGCTACGCCACCGAACGCGCGCGGGCGCTGGAAGCGCTGGAGCGCCGCGAGGAACACTACCGGTCGCTGATTGAAAACTCGCTGGATCTGATCAGCATTCTGAATCTGGATGGAACCATCCGCTACGCCAGTCCTTCGCACGAGCGGATTTTGGGATACGGCCTCGAAGAACTGGTGGGGCAGAACGCTTTGTCATTCACGCACGCGGACGATCTGGAGAATGTCAAGGCCGCATTCGCGCGGGCCGACGGCGCGTCATCAGTTCAGAGCCGGTTCCGCCACAAAGACGGATCCTGGCGCGTGCTCGAATCGTTCGGACGCAACCTGTCGCATCTGCCCGGGGTGAGCGGCCTGGTGGTAAATTCGCGCGACGTCACGGACCGCATGCGTCTGGAAGAGCAACTGCACCATTCTCAAAGATTGGAAGCGGTGGGCCGGTTGGCTGGCGGCGTGGCGCACGACTTCAACAATCTGCTGATGATCATCACCGGCTATTCGCAAATCCTGCTGGACACCATGCATGCCGGCGATCCGGCGCGCGGCGATTTGGAACAGGTGGTGAAAGCCGCCGAGCGGGCCACCGATCTCACACGCCAGTTGCTGGCCTTCAGCCGCCGCCAGATGGTGAAGCCGGCAATGTTGAATCTCAATGCGCTGGTTCAGGACATGGATCGAATGCTGCGGCGCGTGATGGGCGAGGATGTCGAGCTGGTTACGATTCTCGCGCCGGGATTGAGAACCATTCAAGCCGATCCGGGCCAACTGGAACAGGTGATTCTCAACGTCGCGGTGAATGCGCGCGACGCGATGCCCAACGGCGGACGGTTGACGCTCGAGACCGCCAATGTGCAGGTAACCGAAGAATTCGAGGTCACGCAAGTGGCGCTCCCGCCAGGTCAATACGTCACGCTGTCGATCAGCGACACGGGCTTTGGAATGGATGCGCAGATTCTGTCGCGCGTATTCGAGCCATTTTTCACTACCAAAGAAGACGGCACCGGCCTGGGGCTGTCGACCAGTTACGGAATCATCAAGCAGAGCGGAGGCGAAATCCAGGCGGACTCAAAGCTGGGCGATGGCACGTCGTTCTCGATCTACTTGCCTACGGTGGAACAGCCGCCGGACGAACTGGAGGTGGCGCTGGAGAGTCCGCTGTTGCGCGGGTCGGAGACCATCTTGCTGGTGGAGGACGAGGAGGGCGTGCGGCGCGTGCTCGAAACCATGCTGAAACGGCACGGTTATCAAGTGCTTTCGTCCAGCTCATCGGCGGATGCGTTGGCGCTCGGCGCGCGGCACACGGGCGAGATTCATTTGCTGATCACCGACGTCGTGATGCCGGAGATGAGCGGCCGTAGAATGGCCGAACACATGTTGACGCAACGGCCGGAGATGCGTGTGCTTTTCGTTTCCGGCTACGGTGAACCGTTGGAGGCGCAGGCCAACACAGCGTTCCTTCAAAAGCCTTTTAAGACGGAAGACCTGGCGTTGAAAATCCGCGAAGTATTGCTCGAAAAGCAGTAGCGCCCATTGCAGACCTTCGATCTACATTCGTTCCGTTTTCACTTCACGGCGCGGGAGTCCATCTATTTTCCGCCGGGCAAGTCCGGGAACATATTGCGAGGGACATTTGGCAGTGTGTTTCGGAAAATTGCTTGCGCGCCGGATTGTCCGGGACTAAGTGGCGGCAACGTGCGTGAGTGCGAGCGCCGGGTGTCGTGCGCATATGCCCGGATCTTCGAACCGGCGTCGATGGGAGACGGTCCCAGTGGACTGGGCGATTGGCCGCGGCCATTTGTGTTTCGCGCGGCGCATCTGGACGGGACGACCGTTGGCGCAGGGGAAAAGTTTTGGTTCGAAGTCAATTTCTTCGATACGCGCGATCCACCGTTGAAATATTTCGTGCCGGCATTTCAGCAACTGGCGCGAGGCCGGGCGGAACTTGTGTCGGCGGAACAACTGGATCGGGTTTCAATCCTGTTGGACGGCGCGCCGGCGGACGTGCGGCGGCTTCGTGTGGAATTCAAGACACCGACAGAGTTGAAGGGTGGAGATCGTCCGGAGTTCGGTGTACTGTTCGCGCGCAGCCGCGATCGCATCAGCACGTTGCGCGCATTGTACGGACCAGGGCCGCTCGAAATCGATTTTCGCGCGATGGGAGAGCGGGCCAGCACCGTAAGAATGACGCGCTGCGAGTTGCGCCACGTCGATGCGGAGAGGCGCAGCAGCCGGACCGGCCAGGTTCACGGCATCGGCGGCTTCGTTGGGGTTGCCGAGTACGAGGGCGAGCTGGGCGAGTTCGTGCCTTATCTGGAGGCTGCCCGCTGGACGGGCGTCGGGCGCCAGTGTGTTTGGGGCAAGGGCGAGTTGTGCGTCACCTCATTACCACCTTCTTGTGTTAGAAAAGAGCATGCCTGATCGCCGGGACTTTTTGAAATCCACTGCCGCTGCGCTGACTACTTCCATATTTACTGGGCAGATCCGTGGCGCGAACGATCGCATCGCTGCCGCTTTTATTGGAATGGGCAAGATGGGCCGCTCCAACCTGTCATTCGCCATGCGGCAAGACAATTTGGTTCCGGTGGCCGTCTGCGATGTGTTCGAGCGCAACCTTGAATGGGCCGTGCGCGACAGCAAAAATCAGGCCAAGCCCTATCGCGATTTCCGCGAGATTCTGGCGGACAAATCCATCGACGTGGTTTGTATTTCGACGCCGGATCATTGGCACGCCTACATGACCGTCGAGGCGTGCAAGGCCGGCAAGGATGTTTACGTCGAGAAGCCAATCTGCGTCGTCGTGGATGAAGGCGTGAAGATGGTTGAGGCGGCGCGCAAATACAAACGCGTGGTGCAGGCGGGCACCATGCAGCGCTCGGCCAAGCATTTCCAGAAGGCGGTTGAGATCGTGCGCTCCGGCGAACTTGGGAAAATCACTTTTGTGCGCACCTGGAATTACGGACACGATCAGGAGGTTGGCTGGGGCAATCCGGCTGACAGCGATCCTCCCGCCACGCTTGACTGGGACATGTGGCTTGGCCCCGCGCCGAAAGTTCCATTCAATGAGAATCGCTTCGGCGTCGATCCCAACGACCGCTATTTTTCAAACTTTCGCTGGTTCTGGGATTATGCCGGGGGAATGATGACGGACTGGGGCATACACTGGCTCGACATCGTGCAGATGGCGTTTCAAGAAGAGGCGCCGACCGAGATCGCCGCGCTGGGCGGCAAGCTGTGGGTCACCGATAATACCGAGACTCCCGATACGCTCCAGGTCACCTACAAATATCCCAGCGGATTTGTGGCCACGTATGAGCGCCGGAGCGGAAGTTCGCAATCGATGTTCGGAAAGAGCGGCGGAATTCTGTTCTGCGGCAGCAAGGGCACGATGTTCCTGGATCGCGGCGGCTACAAAATTGTGCCGGAAATGATTGGACGCCCGCCCGTGGCTTCCATGGCCGAGTCGGAAGAGAAATCCACCGATTCGGGGAACTTGAGCCATTGGGCCAATTTTCTGGAGTGCGTGCGGACGCGGCAGAAACCGATCAGCGACATTGAGACTTGTCAGAAATCCACGACTACGTGCCTGCTTGGAAATGTCGCGTACCGCAGCCGTCTGCGTCTCGATTGGGATGCGCAAAAGTGGACCACCCATCAGCCCGAAGCGCGCAAATTGCTGACGCGCGAATATCGGAAACCGTGGAAGTTGACCGTTTGACTTGGGACAGTCACCGGAGGAGGTTTGACTGTCCCAAGCACAGGGCCCTGAGCGGTACGGCGGCGTGCTTCAGCTCCAAAAGCCCGGGAGCGTGATCCAGGCATTCGGTGCTCTGGGGATGCAACACCGCCGATTGGTTCTAGCATGGACCACGAACGTGTCCAGCGTCTATAGAGGAATTAGCGTCCCCAACCGAGCCGCGACAGTAATGGAGCGAC
>DATDHK010000493.1:0-1502 GCA_036521635.1 Bryobacteraceae bacterium
AGCGGCGGATAGTCGGATCTGGTATGTTGCTTTTACTATGATGAAAAGCCTCGTTTGCTTGACTATCATTATTGCCTGGACCTCCTTGGCACAGGAGTACCGGGCCACGCTTTCCGGAACCGTGAACGATCCGAGCGGCGCTCCTGTTCCGGGCGCCACTGTGAAGGCCACGAATACCGCCAACCACCAAGTCAGCGAGACTAAGACGGCCGCGGCCGGCCTGTTCACAATTCCGTTGCTCGAGCCGGGTGTTTATACGGTTGAAGCCGTGGCCCCGGGCTTCCAGACAGTTCGTCAGGAAGGCGTTGTGCTCGCGGTTTCGCAGAGAGTAAACATTCCTCTGGTCTTGCCCTTGGGCCAATCGTCCACCGAGGTGACAGTGCGCGCCAACCAGGAGGTCCTCGACACCACGAGTTCGGACCGCGGTCTGGTATTCGACCCGACTAAAACGCAGGAACTTCCACTGAACGGCCGGCAAAGCTATATGCTGCTGACCCTGACTCCGGGCGTTATTTTTACGCAGGAACAGTTCGGAGCGAGCGGATTTTCCGGCACGCGCGGCTGGGACGTCAACAACAGCTACAAGTTCAACGGCGCGCGCGCCGGCAATGGCAACAACGCGTTCCTGTTAAACGGATCCATCGTCAGCAATGAAGGCAGCACCTGGCTGTTTGCACCGTCGGTGGAAGCCATTGCCGAGTTCAAAGCGGTCACCACCGTTTTTGACGCGCAGTACGGCCATGAGGCCGGTGGCGTGGTCAACACCATCATCAAAGCGGGCACGAACGAATGGCACGGAGATGTTTACGATTACTTCCGCAACCGGGTGCTGGACGCCAACAGTTTTCAAAACAACTTCAGCGGCCTGGGGAAGGGCCGCCATAACCAGAACCAATTTGGCGGCATCGTCGGCGGACCGATACGCAAGGACAAGGATTTCATTTTCGCCAGCTACGAAGGCTGGCAGGAAGTGGTTCCCTTCCCGGCGTCGGGCACGACGGTCCCGGCCGATCTGCGAAACGGCACGGGCTTTTCGAATCACGGCATGACCGTGTACGATCCGTTGACCACGCACTTGTGCGGCGGCGCGGGCGAGCCGTGCTCCAGCTCTCAATATTGGCGGACTCCGTTCCCCGGCAATGTTATCCCGGCGAACCGGATCAGCCCGATCGCCACCAAGATCCTGGGCTATCTTCCACCGGAAAACGGCGCCGGGAGCGGGGCGGGCGGCATTACCGGCAATTTCGTGGCGAGCCGCAATGAAGGCCGCTACTGGTACAACCAACCCATCGTTCGATATGATCGCGTCATCGGTGAAAACGACCGGTTCAATTTCATGTACTCCCACTTTCACGGGTACGAATTCCGATCGACGACCGGATTCGCGAAGCCGGTGGCGACGGGCAACGTCGACAACGAGCGCACCTTCACGGGCATCAACATCAGCGAGACCCACGTGCTCTCGCCGACCATGGTGTTGGATCTTCGCGGCAACATCGCCC
>DATDHK010000494.1:0-3713 GCA_036521635.1 Bryobacteraceae bacterium
GGGGAAGGCTTATTGGAAGCGCGGCAACTTGGCCGACGCTGAGGGAATCCTGCGGCGAGGGCTGGTCTTGGATCCCAACAATTCATCGGCGCATTACATACTTGCCCAGACGCTGATTCAGGCCGGGCGCGCCGAGGAAGGCAAGCAGATGCTGAAGCGGTCGCAGGAGCTTCAGCGCCCGTAGTTGCTCAATCGCTTTTGCTCCTGCGGCGGCAGCTCATCGAACAGCGTGGTGAACACTCCGTTCGTCCAACCGAAGCCGGCTTCGTTCGAGCTATAGCCAAAGTGAATCTCGCCACTGACGCGCGACGTGCGGCGCACAGCATCGTATTTTTCCACAATGATTCCGCTCTGCCGATATTGCTCGAGCACCAGCGACAGGAATTCCTGCGAGATGCGATTCGCTTCGGTGTTGTAGCCATAGCGGCGCAAGCCTTGGACGGCGATCAACTCCAGGGGCGCCCAGGCGAAGGGCGCGTCCCACTGATTCCCGCTCACGTTCGTGCTGGTCTGCAATCCGCCGGGGCGTTCAAACGACGATAGGTTGCGGACCACTGCGGCGGCTTGGCTCGGGCTCGCGATGCCTGCCCACAAAGGGTAGAACGTGGTGAGAAACGGATACGGACGCAAGCGGCGGTGAACGAATTCGTAGTCGAAGTACAGCCCGGCCTGTTGGTCCCACATCAATTTGTCGATGCGCTCGGCTCGATCCTGGGCTCGCTTTTCCCAGATCGAGGCATCGCCCGCGCGATCGACGATACGCAGGATTTCCGCAGTCTGAGATTCCATCAAATACAGCAGCGAGTTCAGACAGACCGGATTGTAGTGGATGACGTCGACATTGAATTGACCGAAGCGGTTGGAAGGATCGAATCCGGATTCGCGCATCGAGCGATCACCCTTGTAGAACAGTGTGGTAAGAAGATCGCGCGCGGGATCGTAGTATTCGCCCAGATCATAGTCGGTGATTTTGTGATTGCGGAAATACTCTTTGACTAAATCGTAATGGGTACGGCCCTGTGCGTCTTTCTCGGCGGAGACAACTTCGGGCGCCGGTCCTTCGCCGAGATCGTAGTAGCGGGCCAGGCCTGTCGCGGGCGTAAGATGCGGCTCGCTGTTCCAAAACCTGTAATACTTTTCGACCTCCGGGACTGAGCTCGCAAGCCATTTGCGGTCGTGCGTTTTTCGGTAGACGCCCAACAGCATTTGGGTGAGAAATGGGGGCTGCGATCGGGTCAGGTAATAAGTGCGATTCGCATTCAGGATCTTGCCGTACTCGCGGATCTCGTACAGAAAGTTGTCGGCCAGGTCTTTCGCCAGATCGATTTCTCCATCGCGCAGCAGCCCGATCTGGATGAAGTAGCTGTCCCATCCGTACATCTCATTGAAGCGGCCGCCGGGGACAACGTAAGGATGGGGCAGATACAACAAACCCTGGTCGCTCAGCTTGGACGTATCGTCCGGTAGCTGGCGGAGCCGGATTTTGTTGAAGTCGGCGGGCGGAAGTTCCTTGCGAAGTTGCCGCTCGATCCTGCGCAGATTTTCGTTGCGCGAAACGTAAACTGTCCAGCGGCCGTCGGCGCCAGGATGGAACTTTGGGTCGACAGCGGCCACGGCCAGCGTATGGTTGGAGCGAGTGAGGACGGGCCAGGTTTTCTTGATGTAGCCGAGTATTGGCGGCGCGGGCTGGACAAACGCTGGAACGGCGAAGGCTAGCAGACACAGCACCGCGCGGAAGTGGCGAGTGGTCACCATGTGAATCGGACTGATGTCCGTTGATAGCCGTCACCAGCGGGCACTCGAAGGTGCAGCCGGGACCCGCTCAGTTCGGCGCCGCTTGCGCGGACGTTCGGCCGGTTGAGCCTCACCGGAAGATCATACTCTGTCCCACCGGGCGCCTCAAAATCGGCTTCGAAATAATTTTCAGCGCGGCGCTCGCCGATCGCTTTCAACTGCGAGGTCCTCGAGCCGGGCAAGGGAAGTCCGCTCGGCATACCAATTTCAACGGCGGGAAGTTGTACAACGAGCTCGTGTAGGACGCTAGCCGGCTCGCGGCATGGTTGATCGAGATGCGATACCAGGCACAAGACCTCGGGCAAGGCCGAGCCGACGCGCACCACCAACCGGTCCGCGTCGCGCGTAAATTCCACTTCGAAATGCGAGTCGCCCAGTGGCACATTATGGAGCTTAGCCCGGCCCCACGCTGCCGGCAGGTTCGGCGCAATCCGCAAAACTCTGTTCGGCGCGTTCCAATCCAAGCCAAAGAGTCCGCGCAGAGCCGGCGTCAACACCATCGCGGACGACCAGACCTGATGCGAACTACTGCGGCCGAGAGGCTGGAAAAAGGCGCCGGACAACAATTCCGTGACCGCGCCCAGATCGTGCGCCCAGGTAAGATTCGCGTTCTGCATCAGGTGAGCGTAGCCGGAAAGCGGCCGTCCGGCGCGATACTCGGCGAGTGAAACCCAAGCGGTGAACAGCGGCCAGACGGAACCTTGGTGATAACTGATCGGATCGTAGAAGGGAGTGCGGTCGCCGATGTCGCGCGTACCCCAATCGGTGGAAAATTCGGCCGACGCCCAGCGAGCTAACATGGCGTCGGCGTGCGGGAGAGCCAGCCGTCCGCTCCACCACGCCACCGAAGGAAAGATGGTTGCGGTGCGATCCAGGGCGCCGTCGGCATTGCGGCTGAACGCATAAAACTGTTCAGCGGACGCGTAATAATCGGACTCTAGCCTGGTGCGAATTTCGGCCGCTTTTCTTCTAGCCTCCGCTGCAATTGATTCGTCGTTCACGAGCGCAGCCAGCCGCGACATCGCATCGACGGATTGCTGATCGAGCGCGGCCAGATAAATCTCCTGATGCGGCATTCCCTGCGGCCAGGACTCCACCCAACCGCTTCCTTCGGTGTTCTCATAAATGCCATCGCCATCGGAATCGTGCGCTCGTGTGAATGCATACGCGCGCTTCACTGCCTCCCAATGCCGGCGCAGGAACTGTAGATCGCCGCTGGTGTTGACGTAGTCCTCCATCGCCATGACAAAGAGCGGCGACGAGTCGGCGGCGGCATAAAAGTACGGCGTTGATTTCCAGTCGACCAGATCGGCGGTCTGCGAATACTCATGCATGATCTTGCCGTCCGCACGTTGCCGCCGGATCAGAAATTCCAGCGCTTGGCGGGTGAGTTCGAAATCGCCATAACTGTTTACGGCAAACGATGTCCAAAGCGCATCGCGGCCGAAAAACCAGCCATACCCTGGGCGCGCGGAATCGGCGGACGTGTAATAGCCGGCCACCAATCCGGTCTCGTCGTGAAATCGGACTCGTCCTTGATCAATGGCGATCGCGGCCCAGCGCAAGGCGCGATCGAACTCGGGATCCGGCGTATCGCTGGTCAGGCGGGTGTCGAAGAAATGCGCATAGTAGTCTTGCGTTTTTCCGCATATCCCGGCGATACGGTTATTGAGATCGGCGAGTTGCCGCGCGGGCGCGATTTTCTTATCCGCCAGCGTCATGAGCAGTGGAAAGAAAAAGTCCGAATCCGTTTTCGGATCGAAGGAAAGTTTTAACTCCAAAGGATATGTCTGCGGGCGTTCCTGATATGGCGGCAAGATACCCGGTTGCGCGCGCGGCATGGCCACGGCGGCGGAGAATTCAGGGTTGTCGGTATGGAGAATGTAGTATCCGCCGTCCGGGCTTACCCATTCGGCATT
>DATDHK010000495.1:0-9383 GCA_036521635.1 Bryobacteraceae bacterium
GATACACGTAAGCCACGCGGCCGCCAGTCATCTGGTCCACCTTGCGGCGGTTGTCTTCGATCCACGCCAGATTGCGCAAGCGGTTTTCGTTTGCAATAGGGACGACGGTAACCTCGCGGGAGTTCGCGCCTGAAGGATCGGAGCCGACCCGTATCTGAATCTGCTTAGCGGCCGTACCTTCAAAGAAACTGTACACATTGTCGGCCGCGGTAACATTGCGTCCGCTGACTCCCAACAGATATTCACCCGCGGCGACATTGACGCCCGGTTGGGTGAGCGGCGCGCGCGCCTGCGGATTCCAGTTTTCGCCGTTGAACACACGAGCGAAGCGATAGCGCCCGTTTTCAATCTTGAAGTCGCAGCCCAACAGCCCGGTCTGAACGCGCTTCACTTCGGGCTGCTCGCCACCGAACACACCCAAATGCCCAACCACCATGTTGCCGAGCATTTCGGCAAAAAGATAATTGAGGTCGGCGCGCGAGCCGATGCCTTCGACGAATGGTTCGTAGCGCTTCTCGGCCGCCTTCAGATCCAAGCCATGATAGCCGGGATCGTAGAAGTGGTCGCGTTCCACTCTCCACGCCTCGTGATACATCTGCTTCCATTCGTCGCGCGGCGAAATCCGAACTTCAATATTTGCGGTGTTCAGTTGTCCATTACTTCCGGGAGCGCCACCCGGAGCGCCGGCCCCGGCGGGCGGCGTGGGCGCGGCGCCAGTGGCAGGCGGAGGCGGGGGCAGATTGCGGATGAACCAGTTGTCGCCCTGCCGCGTGAGCATCTTCTCTCCGTTGAGCGATACTTCGAAGAATCGAACGCCATTCGCCGCGACGTCCGTCTTCCGCGATCTGAGGTCGTGCCTGTGCACGGTCATTGTCGGTGTCTGTTCCGGCGCGGGCAGAGGCATTTCGATCGCGAAAAGAACGCCGGCCTTGCCGGCTTCAAGGTCCACGTAGCGGCGAGGGGGCAGCGGCATGGCGAGAATCCGTTGGCCGATATTTTCAAAATCGATCTTGACGTCGGCGATTCTGGCGGCGGGCGGTCTGGCAGCGGGCGGCTTCGCCGTGTCCGGCGCCGCGGCATCCGGCTTGGCGGCATCCGGCTTCGGAGGTTCCACCTTCGCCGGATCCGCCGGCTTTTCCTCGTCGCTCTCCGGAGCGAATGGCGATGGTTGATCCTTCGCGAGCACCACCAGATAAACGTTGCGCGTTACCGGCCGCGTGAAGCTTCCGACATCCGGTTGCAGCGAAGGCCCGGAGTCCGTGGACGCCGTGAAGTACAAATATTTCCCATCCTTATCGAACACCGGATTCTTAGCGTCGCTCATGCCATCCGTGATTTGCGTCACCTTCCCGGAGGCCAATGAATACGCCTGTATAGCGCCCAAATAATTTGTCAGCCGCGTAGAGTAAGCCAACCACTTAGAGTCCGGCGACCACACCGGCGTCCAATCGTCGCCAAACGGATCCCAGTACCGTTCCTTGTCGACCAGCACCGGCTTCTTGCTTTCGAGATCCACGTACCAGATGCGCATGTGCGAATCGGTGAATGCGATCTTCTTCGAATCAGGCGACCATTGTGGCGAACGATAAAAGCCAGGCTCCGGCATCGCAATCTTCGCCACCGGTCCCATGCCGGTCTGCGGCGCCAGATGCAGTTCGTATTCGCCCGATGCGTCGGAAAAATAAGCGATGGTTTTTCCGTCGGGCGACCATGCAGGCGTGCGCTCCATGATCTTCGGAGTGTTGGTGATCACTCGCACGTCGCCCTTCTCGGCCGGAACAGTAATAATTTCTCCCCGTGCTTCGAACACCGCGCGCGCCGCGCTCGGCGACAGGTGTGCATTCGTAAGCCGCCGGCTCACGTTCACCATGCGCTCGCGAACTTCGGGAAGATCGCCGGCGATGTTCACAGCTACTGCCTTCACTTTCCCGGATTTAAGATCGAACAGCGACAAACCTCCAAACTGTTCGATCACGATGCCATCCGGTCCTGCGCCGGCGGACTTGAAATCCAGCCCGCTGTTCTTTACCTCTTCCTTGGCTTGGTGCGAATGCGTGTCATAGGACCAGAGCGTCACCGGCCCGCCGCGATCGGTCAGGAAATAAACCTTGCCGCCGATCCACATCGGACAATAGTCGTTCGAATTATCACGCGGCACTTTTTCGATTTTCGAATCGGAAAGATTGGCCAGCCAGATAGGCGTTGTGTCGCCGCCGCGGTAACGCTTCCACGCGGAAAACGCCCGGCGCATGGGCACGTAGGCAACTCGCGAGGCGTCCGGCGAGTAGGCTGCTTCGTAACCCCAAGGCAACGGCAATTTCTCCGGAAAGCTGCCATTGAGATCCATCGTGTACAACTGCGGAACATTCACGTAACTCTCGCGATTGGAAGAAAAAAGAATCTTTTTTCCGTCCGGCGACCAGCCCAGAACCACGTCGACGGACGGATGCCAGGTCAGCCGTTTCGGCACGCCACCCGCCGCCGGCACCGTGTAAACATCGATGTTCCCGTCGTATTCGCCTGTGAAAGCGATAGTCGAACCATCGGGCGAAAAGATCGGGTTGGTCTCAATCCCGGGACCATTGGTCAGACGGCGGGCGTCGCCGCCTTCCCGCGATACGGTCCACAAGTCGCCGGCGTAGACGAAGGCAATCTGAGTTTTGCTTAAAGTTGGTTTCTGCAGCAGCAGCGGCTGGCCGGAATCCGCAAACGCACAACCAAGGCAAAGGGCGATGACGGCGGCAAACTTGCACATGGGAAAAGTCCTCTTCTCGGCAGTATACCGAAAGAGTTGGCTGGAAGCTGTGAAAAAATCAAGAACACAAAGGAATACGAGGAACACAAGGAACACCAACAGGCGAAGTATCCAGCGCCTTCCTCCGTTCCTCGAAATCATTCCACTTGCCCGACCTGGTCTGGTGTTCCTCGTATTCCTCGTGTTCTTTGGTTCTTGATTTTTTCACAGCTTCCTGTCACCTCATTTATCATTGAAGCAGGATTACTATGATCGATTTGCTCCGTCGTTTACTGTTTGGCGCACTGGCCCTCGGTTGCCCCGCGACCCTGGCGGCGCAAGCCCACATCGCCTCTATTTCCACGGCGCCGGGCACGCTAGTCCGCTGGAGTGCGCCGGGTACAACCCGCTGCGGCATGAAAGGGCGCTCGTGGGCTGCCGTAAAGAGCACCTGCTACTACCCGGTCGACCTCCAGCAGCCGCCGGGCGTGATCACAATCACGCGCTCTGGTTCCGGTCACAGCGCTTCAGCGCGCATTACCGTTGAACCCTTCGACTATGGCACGGAGGAGATCACCCTTCCCGACATTCCGCAAGCCAATCCGTCCGCCGCGGACCTGAAGCGCGATGCACGCGACCGCGCTCTATTGGGCAAAATCTGGAATCGCAAAGAGGGTCCGGCAAATTTCACATTGCCCCTGCGGACGCCGGCCAGTCCGCTGCCAAAAGGAAAGTCGTTCGGCGTGAAGCGGGTTTTCAACGGCAAGCCAGCCACGCAGCCCCACACCGGAACCGACTACCCGACGCCAGTGGGCACGCCGATCTTAGCTGTCGCCGACGGCAAGGTGGTGATCGCGGAAGACCTGTTCTTCGAAGGCAACGCCGTCTTCATCGATCACGGGGACGGCCTCATCAGCATGTATTTCCACCTCGCCGACATCAAGGTCGAGGCCGGTCAGGAAGTCAAGAAGGGCCATACTCTCGGCCGTGTCGGATCCACCGGCCGCGCCACCGGACCGCATCTGTTTTTCGGCGTCCGCTGGCACAATGCCCGAATTAATCCCCAGTTCGTCTTGGAAGATCCGAGCAAGATCCCAAGCGTAAAATAGCGGGAACAGTATCCTGGAAGTATGAAGCAACTTGCCTTGGAAGCGCTGGACTCGGCCCTGCGCTCCGGCGTCAGCTATGCGGATGTGCGCGTGGTGGAAAGCCGCGTTCGGGAACTCGCCACCAAGAACGGAAAGCCCGGCCAGGTGTCCGGTACAGAATCCGCCGGCCTGGGCATTCGCGTTTTAGCCGACGGCTGCTGGGGCTTCGCCGCCACCGATGATTTGACTAAATCGGGAGTAGAGTCGGCCGCCGCGCTTGCCGTTGCTATCGCGCGATCCAGCGGGCTTGCAAAGAAGCACGATGTGATGCTCGCGCCGGAAGAGAAATACGAAGTCACATGGGTTGCCCCTTGCCGCATCGATCCGTTTTCGGTGAGTGTGGAAGAGCAGCTCTCGCTGCTGCTGGCTATTGACGCAGAACTGCGGCGAAACTCCGGCGTCACGCTGGCGCAGACATCCATGGTCTTCCAGCGGGTCCGGCAGGTTTTCGTGTCTTCGCTTGGAAGCGTGATCGATCAGACCCGCACTTCCAGCGGCGCCGGATTTGAAGCGTACAGTTTTCGCGGCGACGAGATTCAAAAACGTTCTTACCCGAATTCGTTTGGCGGCCAGCATCAATTGAAAGGGTACGAATTAGTTCAGGAATTAGCACTGTTGGAACATGCGCCCCGAGTCGCCGAAGAGGCCGTGGCGTTGCATTCGGCCGGCAAGTGCCCCGAGGGCTGCCTGGATCTGATTGTCGACGGCAGCCAGCTCGCCTTGCAGGTCCACGAATCCATCGGGCATCCCATTGAGCTGGATCGCGTCCTTGGATCGGAAGCGAACTACGCGGGCATGAGTTTTCTAACGCTGGACAAGCTGAACAATTTGCGCTATGGCTCTGAAATCGTGAATGCGGTTTGCGATGCCCGCCCCGAGCATGGTCCCGGACTCGGGACGTTTGCCTTCGACGACGAAGGCGTACCAGCGCAATCCACCGACATTATTCGCGGCGGCGAATTCGTCGGTTACATGACTTCGCGCGAGACCGCCGCGGCCGTCGGTCAGATGCGTTCCAACGGAACCATGCGCGCCACCGGTTGGTCGCGCCTGCCGCTCATTCGTATGACCAACGTGAGTCTGCTGCCGGGTGAGCAAACAATTGAGGAGGTTTTCGGCGGCGCCGGCCACGCGATGTACATGGAGACGAATCGAAGCTGGTCCATCGACGACAAGCGCTACAACTTCCAGTTCGGCTGCGAAATCGGCTGGGAGATCAAAGATGGACGGCGCATTCGCATGCTCAAGAATCCGACCTATAGCGGCATCACTACCGAGTTTTGGAATTCGTGCGCGGCCATCGCGAATCGCGATCATTGGGTGCTGTGGGGTGTGCCGAACTGCGGCAAGGGCCAGCCCGAGCAGGTGATCGGCACCGGCCACGGCGCCAGTCCCGCCCGATTCCATAACGTCAAAATTGGAGCGGCGTATGCCGGCTGAGCTGGGCAAGGAACAATGCACCGAGCTCTTCTCGATGCTGTTAGACGCGGCAAAATCATTCGGCGTTCGCGACGTCGAAGCGATTTTCGGAGCGCATTGCGAAGCGCTCACGCGGTTCGCCAACAACACAATCCACCAGAATGTTTCTGAGCAAGCGCAGATGCTTTCAGTGCGCGTGCAACTGGACGGGAAAACGGCGCGCGCCACAACCAATCGGCTGGACGCCGTCTCTATTCGCTCCGCCGTAGCGGAGAGCATCGCACTGTCCAAGGCGGCCTCGGCCGATCCCGAGTTGCTGCCACTGGCGGAACCCGCGCCGATCGCAGAAGTGAACCGCTTCGATCGATCAACCGCGGAAACAGACCCGATGGAGCGCGCACGTGCGGTGGCCGAAGCCATTCGATTGGTGGAAGGGGCAGGGCAGACCGCGGCCGGAATTTATTCCACCGGCCAAAGTGTGGAGGCGATCTTCAATTCGCAGGGTGTGGCCGCCTGGCACGCGGAAACGATGGCGAACTTTTCCATTACCGCCATGGCCGGGAACAGTTCCGGTTGGGCCAAAGGCTCGTCTGTCGCGGGCGCGGCAATGGACCCGGTGGCGCTCGCGCGAAGAGCCAGCGAAAAGGCGCGGCTTTCACACGACCCCCGCGAAATACCGGCGGGCCGCTACACGGTGATCCTGGAACCCGCGGCCGCGCTCGATCTGGTGGGCCAGATGTTCGGCGATTTCAGCGCCACCGCGATGGAGGATCAGCGCAGCTTTCTCACCGACCGTCTAGGCGCGAAGCTCTTCGGAGAGAATATCTACATTTATGACGACGCCGCGCATCCGCTCCAGGCCGGAGTACCCTTTGACGGCGAAGGCGTGCCGCGCCGCAAGCTCACGCTGGTTGACGCCGGCGTTCCCAGCGAGTTGGCTTATGCGCGCGCCAGCGCTCACCGGGCGGGCGTGCAACCCACGGGTCACGGATATCCGCTGCCGAACGAAGCGGGTGAAGCTCCGATGAATATCGTGATTGCCGGCGGCGAAACATCCGTGGATGAAATGATCGCGTCGGTGGAGCGGGGAGTCCTGGTGACGCGCCTCTGGTACATCCGCGAGGTGGAACCGTTCGCGAAAATGATGACTGGTATGACCAGGGACGGAACATTTTTGATTGAAGGCGGCCGCGTGGTTTGCGGCCTGAAAAATTTCCGTTTCAATCAGGGAATCATCGATCTGCTGAATAACGTAGAAGCAATGTCGCCGCCGGTGCGCGCTTCAGGCGAGGAATCCTTCGACATGGTGGCGCCCGCGATGAAGGTGAACAATTTTCACTTCACCGAAGTCACGCGGTTCTGATTCGGGTCACAGCATCTGCGGCCGCCCGCTCTCAAGTGTCTTCGCAACCCAATCGGCGTGCGGCAGACCACAACTGGAAAGAGCCTTCAGCTCCCGATCCACGTCATACTCTACCCGCCGGATTGCCGGCCCGGACTCGTCCAGCAAAAGGTAAGCGGCGCGCCGATCGCCATCGTAAGAAAGACTAACGCTGCCCGTGTTGGCGACCACCGTCCCCGAAACATTCCGAATGAATGAGCGATGGATATGCCCATAGATGGCAATCGGCCGGCCGAGCGGCGAGTAAACCGATTCCAACTCGGCATCGCTAGCTTCCGGCGCCGGTGCGCGCCAAACACTTTCGGGACTGGCATGCACCAGCCCCATCGGGCCATGAATCTGCTTGCGCGGCAGTCCGCGCAGCCAGCCAAGCCGCTCCTCCCCCAGCGCTTCACGAGTCGCCGCCGCCATCTCCCGCACTGCGGCGAAAAGCGACTCCATCCTGGGCGGATTATTCGCAAACTCCTCCAGCGACTCGGGCCGAAAAAGCATTTCATCCGTATTGCCCACCACGCCTTGCCACCCGAGATCGCGAACGCGGTCCACAATCTCTACGGGACTCGATCCCCCGTCAGCCAGATCGCCGCCGTGGAAAATCAAGTCGGGAGAGGTTTGCCGCAGATCGTCCAGAACCGCCTCAAACGCGGTTCGGTTCCCGTGGATGTCGGATACGATGGCGATGCGCATCACAGTTCTCCGCTGCGAGCCTAAACCAAATGCTGTGGCCCGCATGGCTGCTATCATCTAAACAGAGTCGCTTCCCTTGCGCTACACCGTCATTCTTGAGCGGGAACCCGACGGCGGTTACGTCGCCACCATACCCGCACTCCCCGGCTGCATCACCCAGGGCGATTCTCGAGATGAGGTCATGGAGAACATCCGGGAGGCGGCAGACCTATACCTCGAAGACTGTATCGCGTCTGGCGATCCGGTACCCGCTGAAGCCGGAATAGAATACGTCGAACTCAAGACCGGCACTCGGTAGTGAAGCTCCCGGCGGACCTTTATGTGCTGGTAAGAGTGGATTTTTCGTCTCTTGCGTTTACTGTGAATCGCAGCTAGCGCCCGCCCCTGCTGCGAAATGGATAGTGGAAAACAGATCGTTGCGCTGTTTCTCCTGTAAAATAGAAGTACAGGAAGCAATTTGGCGCACCACCACCATCACTCCCACGAGCAAGCGACCGGACAAATTCTGAAGTGGTCGTTCTTAGCCACCCTTCTGTTCGTCGTGCTGGAACTCATTGCGGGTATCCGCTCCGGCAGCTTGTCCCTCATTTCCGACGCCGGGCACAACTTCACGGATGCGTTGTCGCTGGTGCTGGCCGCCATCGGTTTTCACCTCCAATCCAAACCCGCCAACAGCGTCAAGACCTACGGCTACCATCGCGCCGGTGTGCTCACCGCATTTGTGAACGCGCTCACGCTGGTGGGAATCTCGCTGTTCATTTTCTACGAAGCCTGGCAGCGGTTCCTGCATCCCTTACACGTTCAGGAATGGACCATGCTGTGGGTCGCAACCGCCGCCCTCCTGCTCAACGCCGCCGTCATGTGGGGTCTGCATCGCGAAAAAGATCACGACCTGAATATCCGCGCAACGTTCATGCACATGTTCGGCGACGCAGTCAGCTCAGTCGCTATCATACTGGGCGCCATTGCAATCCATTTCACCGGGCTGGATATCATCGACCCCATCCTTTCGGTTTTGATCGGCGCGCTGATCGTCTGGACGGCTTGGGACATAATCAAGGAGTCGCTCAACGTGCTCTTGGAAGGGCTGCCTCGCGGCGTGGAACTGTCCGAGGTCACCGGCGCCATGCGGGCAGTGGACGGCGTGATTGACGTCCACGATCTGCACATCTGGTGCCTTGGAACGAAGGCCAACGCGCTAAGTTGCCACGTGCTGATTGAGGACATGCCGCCGTCGGAAAGCAACGCTATCCTACAGCGTATCAACGACTTACTGTGTGGATTTCAAATTAATCATACAACCATCCAGTTCGAGCACGACAAGTGTGCCCTTTCCGATACACATTGCTCCATGGTTCCGCAGGCGCACGAGCACGAACATCGCGCCTGATCAACAACTTACGCTTATTTACATCCCAGGGGTAACTAACGCCCCCAACTTTCCATCTTTACAGCAGGATTCTGTAATCCCAACAAGGAGAAATGAATGAAGCTTCGTTTAGCATTGCTTTCGTGTATTGTAGCGGCCGTCGCGTTTGCGGCCGACGTTACGGGGAAATGGTCGTACGAGATGCAGGGGAAAAATGGCCCACAGACGGCGTCGATGACCCTGAAGGCCGATGGCGCCAAGCTGACCGGCACTGTTTCCGGACGCGGTGGCGACACCGAAATTTCGGACGGTAAGGTGGATGGCGACGCCATATCGTTCACTGTGGTTCGCGAATTTAATGGCAACAAGTTCGTCACGAAGTACAACGGCAAGGTGTCGGGTGACGAGATCAAGTTTACGGTCGAAACCGAAGGTAAAGGTGGACCCCGTGAAGTGACGGCAAAACGCGTCAGCGCCACCTAAACTGGGCGGGCATGAATGAGGTGACAGGAAGCTGTGAAAAAATCAAGAACACAAAGGAATACGAGGAACACTAAGGAACACCAGAAACAGGCGAGGTATCCAGCGGCTTCCTCCGTTCCTCGAAATCATTCCACTTGCCCG
>DATDHK010000496.1:0-1633 GCA_036521635.1 Bryobacteraceae bacterium
AAATCGACAACGATGTGGTGCGGATCCTGAAAGTAGTGGACGCGGCTCACCAGAAGAGCGAGTTGCATCGTCACGAATTCAACCGCGTAATGATCTATCTGGACGCGGGCGATATGCAGATCGTCTATGAGAACGGGCACAAAGAGACCCAGCACTGGAAAGCCGGGCAGGTTGCGTGGAGCCAGGCGGGCGGGTGGCACACCAGCGAGAATGTGGGTTCCTCGCCGCTTCGGATCGTGGAGATTGAGTTGAAAAAGCCCGCGCCGGCCTTGCCGCCCGTGCGCAAGCGCGAATGGGATCCGCTAGCCATCGATCCAAAACACAATCGGCTGCTATTTGAAAACAGCCAGGTCCGGGTGTTTCGAAGTTGGCGCGAACCAGGCGCCGCCGAGCCGATGCATGAACACGCCGGCGCGGGCCGCGCGACTGTGTTTCTCGCCGACCTCGACGGCATTGTGAAACTGGCGGACGGCGCAACCAGCGAGCTGCGGGGCTCCGCCGGCGATGTGCTTTGGAGCGGCCCAGTGACACATTCCACCACGAACCGCGGCGCGAAAAAGTCCGAGGTGGTCGTGGTTGAGGTCAAGTGAAAGGAAGACGAGGAATACGAGGAACACCGGAAGTATGAGGCATATCCCGGCGATTTCTTCCGGAATCTTGCTAACGAAATAGCACCGTAGTAGTCTTACATACAAGCATAGTAGATCACAATGACCCTGCCCAAGCTCACTAAACTCGAACTGCAGATCATGGAGGCGCTCTGGAACGGGGGCGCGCTTTCCATTCGCGAGATCCAGGAGGCGTTTCCGGAGCGCGACCGGCCGGCCTACACGACGATCCAAACTACCGTGTATCGCCTGGAAGGAAAGGGAGCCCTGGCGCGCGTCAAGAAGATCAGCAACGCCCATATTTTCGAGGCCGTGGTTTCGCGAAACGCCGCCCAGCGCCGGTTGATTGACGAGCTGTTGGGCTTGTTCGGCGGCCGGACGCAACCGGTGATGTCGCATTTGGTGGAGTCCGGCAGGCTTACTTTGGACGACGTGCACGAAGCGGAAAAGGCTCTCCGGAAACTGGCTAGAAAGGACAAATCGCAATGATCCCAGCATCTCTGTCGCCCTTGGCCATGCATCTTTTGCAGTCCACTCTCTTCGCGGCAGTCGTGGGAGCGCTGGTGTTTTCGCTGAGGAAGACTTATGCGCCGGCGCGCCATTGGCTGTGGCTGGCTGCTTCGATGAAATTCCTGATCCCGTTTTCGTTGCTGACCGGAATAGGGGCGCGCCTGGGGTGGAGCCGCGCGCCCGCGATCGCGGTTCATCGAGTGTCGATTGTGATCGAAGGAATCAGCCGGCCGTTTGTGCCGCTGGACTTTGCGCGTCCAAATAATCAGCACGCCGCCACCGCCGATTCGCTTACGCCGATTGTGCTGGCCGTGTGGTTCTGTGGTTGCGCCGTGGTTCTCTTTCGCTGGTGGTGGCGTTGGCGGGGGATCGGCGCGACAGTTCGGGCATCGCCGCCATTGCGGGAAGGGCGTGAATTCGAAGCGCTGCGGCGTCTCGAAAGAATCGGCGGAATTCGGAAGCCCGTTGAGTTGCTGTCTTCCACATCTTCCCTGGAGCCGGGGATTTTCGGCATT
>DATDHK010000497.1:0-15474 GCA_036521635.1 Bryobacteraceae bacterium
ATCCTTGATTGTTCCGCGAGTTGTAATCGATCGACTTGGAGAACGTATAGGATGCGCTAAACTGCACGCCTTTGGAAAACCGCTTGTTCGCCGTAACCCACAAAGCGTTGTAGTTGGAGTTTCCACCGCTGTCCTGAAGCAGGATGGTGGCGCCTAAGGCCCTGCCCGGGAAGATGGGGCTCGAGGCCGAAAGCGCGGTGTACGGCTTCACGCCGCCTATTGGCTGGTCGATGTTGCGGACGATATTGAGATGGGTACCCTTACTCCCGAAGTAACCAATCATCATGCCCATGTTGGCGCCCAGTTGCTGCTGGATATTCAAGTTGTACGACTGTACGTAGGCGTCCTTGTAATCGGGGGCGATGGACCGCGGAGAGACGGCGCCGCCGGCCAGCGAAAATGCATTGAGAAAGCTCAAGTTCGTGCCGGTCGTACTGAAATTGACGGGAAAAGCGTAGGGCGGATTGGTAGCCAGCCCGGTGATAATGCCGGTAATCGGCTGATCCGTGGTGATGGCATAGGCGCTGCGCACCAAGGTCTTGCCATCTCTGAAAACGTCCCAAGACAGGCCCAAGCGCGGCTGGAAGTTCCGGGCGCTCTGGTCGTAGGGCTGTGAGCGCGGAACCAGCGATACGGTCCCCGGGTCGAATACTACGAAGCGGTTGCCACCCTCGGTGGGCGTACCGTACCAGTCGTAGCGCAAGCCAAGCTCGAGCGTTAAGTTCGGCTTCAACTTCCATGAATCCAGAGCAAAGGCGCCAATGGAGTTCACGAAGATGCGGTTCGAGTTATTGGACGAATTCGTGGTGAAACTGGTGGCCTGATCGTTGATGAAGGCAGTGATGCTGGGGAAGCCGAAGGTGCCCGGCGTGAAACTGAAGTTGTTGTTGCTGATCCGCCGGTAATCGCCGCCGAACTTGAAGGAGTGATTGCCGTGGGTCCAACTCAACGTATCCGACACTACTCCTGAATAGTCGCCGCGGCCTTGCGGGAACCCGTTCGCGCCTCCAAATGCGAATCCACCGGTTACCGAGATCTGGGGCAGACCGTAGGGCGCGTTCACTCCGCTGTTGATGCCAAAATCGGCGGCATTGGACGTGTCGTTGGAAACGAAGGTGATGTGAATGCGGTTGTATCCAAGGCGCGCCTCGTTGACCAGCGTCGAACTCAGAACGTGCGTGTCATTGATGGTCATGATCTGGCGCCGGCCCTGCCGGTGATCGCCATATCCGGGGAAGGTATTGCCTTGAGTGGTGGGCGGCTCGCCCCGAAAATCAGCCTGGATGGCATAGTAAACATTCAGGCGATTGGCTTCGCTAAAGCTGTGGCTGACATTCGCGGTACCCTGGTCGATATCGACGTTGGCGGTGGCTGCGGAAACATAACCTCCGTTGGGCTGGTTCGCCGCGGGAATCAAAGGCAGCAGCTTCCTGATGGCGGAATCGCTCGACGCCAATGCCGTGGCGCGTTGCGCGTCTGTTAACACGGTGGCCGTCAGCGGCACGGCCTGGCGCTGCCGGAGCCCTTCATAACTCAGGAAAAAGAAAGTCTTGTCTTTTTTGATGTAGCCGCCGCCGTCGCCGCCAAACTGGGTGCGCTTGAAGGGCGCCTGCGGATTCACCGCCCCGGAAGCAAGCTTGGTGGTGTTGGTAAAGTTGCGCGCGTCAAAATAGCTGTTGCGGAGGTAGTCGTACAACTCTCCGTGCCACTCGTTAGAGCCGCTGCGCGTCGCTATGTTCACGATCGAACCGGAATTGCGGCCGTACTCGGCGCTGAAGGTCTGATTGTCTACTTTGAACTCGGAGACCGTATTGATGGTCGGCTGGAAGGTGATCTGATTTTGAACCGGATCGCTCAGGTTCACGCCGTTGATCATGTAGTTGACGCTATCCTCGCGGCCACCGGCGCTGTTAAATGCGAACGATCCCTGTCCGCGCAGCGGGGCTGTCAAAAATCCGTTCGAAGGCGGCGTCACTGAACCGGGAATCAGCAAAGCGAGATCCACAAAATGCCGTCCATTCAACGGAATCTCCTGCACGGTCCGTTGATTGATCACCGTACCCACCGATACCGGGCTCTCGTTGATGACCGGCGCAGTGGCCTTGATCTCGACCGTCTCGCTGGTGGACGCAACTTTCAATGCGAAATCCTGCCGAACGGTGCTGCCTACTTCGAGCACCAGGTCGCTGGCAACCACGCTCTGCATGCCCGGCGACTTTACTTCAACGCGATAGGTTCCAACAGTGAGCGAGGGCACCACGTAGGACCCGGTTGCGTCCGTCACCGTGGAGCGTTCCTCGCCAGTATTCTGATTGCGAACCGACACGGCGGCATTGGGTATGCTGGCGCCGGTGGCGTCTGTTACAGTTCCCACCACGGTAGCGGTGGACTGTGCAAACGCGGCGCCCGCAAAAAGCAGGCAACAAGCCAGAGCGCTGATGAAAGCGAACCGGCTGAAATTTGAACTTGAGCGAATTTGCATCACTTTCTCCCTTTCGACAACGATCAGTAACATCTACTGAGCTTCCAGTAACATCGACTGAACTTCACGAAATAACTAGAGCGGGATTGCACCGCCCCAAAACGAGACTAGTTAGCTCCCATTTTATCACGTAGACCCCCTTTACATATCGTGCGCCTGTAACAGTATTGTGAATAAAGTAACGGGCCCGCCGCGCCGTCCCTTTCTCAATCCGGTTGTGCTAAATGTCAAGACATGGACCCGCACGTCATGGAACAAATCAGGGACGCCATGTTTGCAGACGATGGGGGCGCACTTACGCAACTGATCGCGAGTCATCCCGGGTTGAAGCCGCAAATCGACGATCCCTTGTTTCCCTTTGACCAGCCGGCCATCGTCTTTGCGGCCGGAAAGGGCAGACGGCGCATTGTCGATGCTTTACTCAGCGCCGGCGCCAACATCAATGTCCGAAGCCATTGGTGGGCGGGCGGCTTCGGTGTTTTGGATTCCACCGGCCCCGAGCTGGCCGCCTACTTGATTGAACGCGGCGCGATCGTGGATGCGCATTCAGCCGCGCGCCTGGGAATGTTCGATAAACTCAAGGCATTCGTTTCCGCCGATCCGGAAGTGGTTCACGCCCGCGGAGGCGATGGCCAGACGCCGCTGCATTTTGCCGGCGCCGTTGAGATTGCCGAATTTTTGCTGGACAGCGGCGCCGATATCGACGCCCGCGATATCGACCACGAATCCACGGCCGCTCAGTATCTGGTCCAGTCGCATCCGGAGGTGGTGCGTTGCCTGATCCGGCGCGGCGCGAAGACAGATATCCTGATGGCGGCCGCGATCGGCGGCAACGATCTGGTCCGCAAACATCTCGACGCTGACCCGGAATGCATCCGGATGCGCGTCAACGAACAGTTTTTTCCAAAACAAAATCCCCACAGCGGCGGGACCATTTACACGTGGACGCTCGGCGCGAACCGGTCGCCGCATCAGGTAGCGTCAAAGTTTGGGCACACGGAAGCGCTCGGCATTTTAATGGATCGAAGTCCAACCGATGTGCGATTGATCAACGCATGTTTGCTGGGAGACGAGCCGACAGTCATCGCATTGCTTGAGAATCACCCCGAACTGATGCAGGCTCTGCCGGACACGGATCGTCGCCAGATTTCGAGCGCCGCGGAAGACAACAACACTGACGCCGTCCGGCTGATGCTGACGTGCGGTTGGCCAGTGGATGGAGGAGGCCAGGGGCCGTCACCGCTGCATTGGGCGGCCTGGCACGGAAACGCGGAAATGGTGCGCGTAATCCTGGAGCACAATCCGCCGCTGGAAGTTTCGAACGACGCCACTTTCGGTGCGCCGCCGATGGGCTGGGCGGTGCATGGCTCAGAGCACAGTTGGCATTGCAAGACGGGCGACTATGCCGGCGCCATCCGCGCACTGCTGGCAGCGGGCGCAAAACGACCGGATACAATCGAGGGCAGTGCGGCCGCGCGAGCGGCGCTGGCTTGAAATTTATCTTCTGTTGCGGGCGATCACGACGCCAACCAGCGTTCCCACACCGAGCGCGATCATCACCGAGCCCAACGGATAGCGCTTGATGTTGTGAACGGCATCGTCGAGCAGGTCGTTCACCGTCCGGCGAGTGCGCTTCGTAAGATGCTTAACGACGGTCCGCCCATCTTCGATGGCGCCTGCAACCGCTTCCTTCGAGGCAGCGAAACTTTTTACCACTCGTCCGCCGGCCTTGGTCGCCTCTTTCAACACGTTATTGCTGCTCAGCATTTGGTTTCTCCTTGTGGGCATACGGAGCCAGGGGATTGAGTGCAAGACACATGCCATTTGAAATCGGAGTCTCCTCAACGATTTACAAAAACGACAACGTGCGATCGTCCGACGAACAGGGATTTTCTTCCAGTTCCTTGTGTATGTGGCGAGGATAATCTTGTCTGCGGCACTATGACTTTCGGATATATTCCACTAGTTGCCCCATCTCGTCCACCAAAATATCAGGCGGATCCTCCAGAAAGCTCTCCGGCTGGAATCCGTAGGACACCCCGCAAGCCAGCACCCTGGCGTTGCGGGCCGTGCGTACGTCCACGCCGCTATCGCCGACCATGATGGTTCGCTCGCGCGCCGCGCCGCTCTCCGTCAGCAAAGCTTCAATCCCCACCGGGTCCGGCTTTTTTTGCTCAAAGCTGTTGCCCCCATAAACCTGGAAAAAATGGCCGCCTAAACCGAGTCCATCGATAATCGCGCGGCTGAAACGCACCGGCTTGTTGGTGAGCACCGCCATCTTCGCGCCGCCTGTCAGCAAACCATCCAGCGCTTCCCGCACGCCGGGATACAAATATGTGTTGTCGAGCATGTGGTCGCGATAATACGCCAGGAAAAATTCAAGCGCGCGCTGCACGTCGGCATCGCTCGCCTCAGGACCCAAAGCCCGGCGCATGAGCACCGGCGCGCCGTTGCCGACGTACGAGGAAACCAGCTCCTCGGAAATATTCGGAAGGCCCATCAGATTCCGGGCCGCGTTGACGGAGTGCACCAGATCCAATTTGGAATCGATCAGCGTGCCGTCCAGATCGA
This sequence comes from Bryobacteraceae bacterium, assembly GCA_036521635.1. GTDB lineage: Bacteria > Acidobacteriota > Terriglobia > Bryobacterales > Bryobacteraceae > Palsa-89. The sequence goes on from DATDHK010000497.1 coordinate 5,054, forward strand.
ATATAAGCAGCTTCATTCGTGCCGCACTTCCGGCGCCGGCTTGGCGGTCTGCCCAGACCAGATTTTCTTCACTTTGTCTTTCGTGTCCTGGAAAGCTTCCTTCACTTCGTGCGGCGTCAACGCGGCCAGGATGTTCGAAGCGTCGATCACGTAGGGCATGGTTTTCGATTCCACAACCGAGCGCGGCGGCGGCGATGGAGCAAACGCCAGCAGCACCGTGATCAGCGCAGCCGCCATCACGATTCCGCGCACCAAGCCAAACGCTCCGCCCAGGATGCGATCGAACCACGACAGGCCGACCCACTTGAAGAACTTCGCCAGCACGCGTCCAACCAGCGCGCCGATCAGAACGATGCCTATGAAAATCACAAAGAAGCCGACCAGGTTCGCAATAGCTTTTGAGCTCACGTAGTCGAGCACATACGCCGCCACGACGCCGTAGCACCAGAATCCGAAAAAGATACCGAGCATCGTAGCGATGAAGCCCACTCCCACGCGCGCAAACCCGGCCATGAAACCGGACAGCACCGACAAGCCGATCACCAACACCACCAGAATATCGATCCAGTTCATAACGGTTTCCCTGTCAGCACGCGATACGCCTCACAGTACTTTTCGCTGGTACGTTGAATGACGTCGGCCGGCAAGGCGGGCGCCGGCGGCCGCTTGTTCCAATGAATGGATTCCAGATAGTCCCGCACATATTGCTTGTCGAACGATGGCTGCGGACCACCGGGCTGGTAACTCGCGCTCGGCCAGAACCGCGACGAATCCGGTGTGAGCACTTCGTCGGCGAGCACTAGTTGGTCACCGGCAAATCCAAATTCGAATTTCGTGTCGGCAATCAGGATGCCTCGCGTAGCCGCGTAATCCGATGCGCGCCGGTAAATCTTCAGTGTGAGATCGCGAACCCGATGCGCCAGCGATTCGCCAATCTGCGCAGCCGCGGTTTCGAAGCAAATGTTTTCGTCATGGCCCGATTGCGCTTTCGTGGCAGGTGTAAAGATCGGCTCAAGCAGACGATCGGATTCCAGCAGACCCGCTGGGAGCGCGATCCCGCAAATCCGTCCGTCCCTTTTATAGTCCTTCCAGCCGGACCCGGAAACGTATCCGCGCGCGACGCATTCCACGTCGATCATTTTCGCGCGATGCACCAGCATCGACCGTCCTTCGAGCTGATCGCGATAGGGATGAAATTCATTGGGATAATCGTCCACGTTGGCGGACACGAAATGGTTCGGAACGATGTCGCTCAGCAGCCCCAGCCAAAAGAGAGTGAGTTGGGTGAGCACCCGGCCCTTGCCGGGAATGGGCGTCGGCAGGACATAGTCGAACGCGGAAAGCCGGTCGCTGGCCACGATCACCAGAAAATCGCCGGCCGCGTACACGTCGCGCACTTTTCCGCGGGCATGCATCGGAATGGCGCCCAGGTTGGTTTCGAAGATTGGGTCCAATATCTAGTGGTATCACGTTTGAGCGGTAGGGCTGGTTTTAGCTGAAAACCATCAAGGGCGTGGTCCTGATCATGGACGCCAATCACTGCGAGTCGACCAACTCCGCCTTCACGTGGAGCGTGACAATGTGGCGGCGTACGAGAGCTCTAGTCAGCCGGGGTGTGGGTTTAAGCCTTCATTATTCTTCAGCTTCATCCCCCGCTGGTTCGCCAACCGCCCGCCGGGCGGGCATGGCGCACGGAAACCACGTAAACCCGTTTCTCCTTCTTTTCGACGGCGAACACAATGCGATGAGACTTGAACACCAGTTGGCGAAGTTCGTCGTCGAGGTATTCCCGCCCGCGCGCGAACGCACAGCTCCGGGAACCTTTCCAAGGTGTCAATTTTTCCGTAAAGCGCCTGAAGCCACGCGCCGCGTTCGGCGGGGATCGTTCGTGAATGTATTCGAAGCATTCTCGAATCCCGGCTTGCGCCTCGAGAGTGACAATGACTTGATATTTCACTTCAGAGAAACGCCGTGTTCTTTGGCCAGAGCCTCCAGGAATTCTCGCATGGCCTAGCCTTCTCCACGCTTGGCTTGCACCAATCCCCGGCTTATACCGAGGATGCTGTCCAACAGCTCACGGTCGTCCAGGAGTTTTTGATACGCTTCGGCACTCTGCACGACAACTTCCGCTTCTCCGTTCACTGTGAGAACGGCCGGCTTGCCAGACTGCTTAAGCTTGCGGATGTGGTCTCTGGCATTACGCTGAAAATCGCTCAGTGAATGGATATTGGCGAGGTTGAGGGCCATGCTTGAAATTTACATGAAATTGCATGTTTGCGCAAGGCCGGTAATTATTTCGCCTCTATTCCGACCCGGTTTTCCTCCCTTCAACTAGTTAGAAGTTTGGTCCCATTCTTGCTACTTCGTCCGTTGAAGGAGCAACACGATGAATTGGGATACAGTCGAAGGCAACTGGAAACAGTTCAAGGGCAAGGCCCGCGAAAAGTGGGGCAAGCTCACCGACAATGACTGGGAACAGATCGGCGGAAAAAAAGACCAGCTAGTCGGCCGCGTCCAAGAACGGTACGGGATTACTAAAGACGAAGCCCAAAAGCAAGCTGACGAATGGTGCCGGGTACAAACGCAGGACGAGCGCGAAGCGCAAGTCACCGGCAAGCGATAATCTCCTTTTACGAACTGGTCCTCACTGAGCTAAGGCCGTCCGCGTGGGCGGCCTTTTTTTATGCCGGTCATCTCCCTATACTGGGAAATTGCTGCTTTCAATCCTGATTCCGGTCTACAACGAACGCACGGTGGTAGAGCGCAGTCTCGCGCAGGTATTGGCCGCGCCGTTGCCCGAAAATATGGACCGCGAGTTAATTATCGTGGATGATTGTTCCACCGATGGCACTTCAGAAATCCTGGAACGATTGACGGCGAACCAGCCCGGAATGCACCTGATCCGCAAAGAAGTGAACGAAGGAAAAGGAGCCGCGGTCCGGACCGCCATCCAACATGCGGCCGGCGATTTTTGCCTGGTGCAGGATGCCGATCTCGAGTACGACCCTTCAGAATATTCCCGGCTTCTGCGTCCGCTTTTGGACGGCCGCGCGGATGCCGTCTTTGGTTCCCGCTATCTGGCCGGCGATCAAACCCGCGTGTTGCCGTTCTGGCATTCAATGATCAACAAGTACCTGACGTTGCTCTCCAACATGTTCTGCAATCTGAATCTGACGGACATGGAGACGTGCTACAAAGTGTTCCGCACGGACCTATTGAAGAGCATCCCGATTCGCGCCAACCGCTTCGGCTTCGAGCCGGAGATCACCATGAAATCGGCCAAGCGCAAGCTGCGTATTTACGAAGTTCCTATCAGCTATCACGGCCGCACTTACGAGGAAGGAAAGAAAATCGGATGGAAGGACGGAGTGAAGGCGCTGGGCGTGATCCTGCATTTCTGGCTGATCGACGATCTATATGCCGAGCCGTACGGCCGCGCCTTTCTCAATAACCTTACAGGCACCCCGCAATATTTGAGCTGGCTCACGCGCGTGCTGCGTCCGCATCTGGGCGACACGGTTCTGGAGCTGGGTGCGGGCATCGGCAACATCGCCGGCAGATTGATGGGGCGCAGGCTGCAATATGTAGCGGCGGAGCGGGACCCGCTTTATCTCCACTCGCTCAACAACCGATTCCTACGCACTCCCAACGTCTCCGTTCTGAAGCTGGATCCCGAACAGCCGGGCGACTTCGACAGCGCCGGCGGGCCGTTCGACACAGTGTTGTGCGTGAACGTTCTGGAATATGTGAAGGACCCGGCCGCGGTGATCGACTCGGCTAGCCGTGTTCTAAAACCCGGTGGATCCATCATCGTTCTTGCGCCGCAAGGCGAATCGCTTTACGGAACCCTCGACAAGACTCTAGGGCACATGCGGCGATTCACCAAGCCCGGATTGCTGGCGCTGCTGGAGCAGCACGGCTTCACAACCCAACGAATTTATCAGCTAAATAAAATCGGAATGCCCGCCTGGGGGCTGTATGGAAAGGTGCTGCACCGCAAGCACATCAGCAAGGTAATGCTTAAAGCTTTCGACAAGACGGTATGGTTCTGGCGCCGCGTGGACGGCGCGCTGCCATGGCGTGGTTTATCACTGGTAATAGTAGCCACCAAGGATTTGTAAGGCAGGTTGGTAACCTGCCGCCGATTGTAAAATCGGCCTGTCGCTGGAATGGGAAAGTCTAAGGAGAAGCAAACAGGAAAATGATTCAGTGAATCCCGCATTCCAATTCAAGCAGTCGATCTGCAACGAGATCTACGAAAAATGGCCTCTTCGCGATGCCTGCGTCAGCATGCGGCGCATCGGATACACGGGTATTGAAATCTCGCCGTTCACGCTCGCCGAACGCCCAGCCGATATCACCCCCGCAGAGCGCCGCGAATATCGCGACATCATCCAATCCGAAGGATTGCGTTTCGTTGGACTGCACTGGCTCATGGTCTCGCCGAAAGGTTTGCACGTGACCACACCGGACCGCGACCTGCGCGAGCGAAGCTGGCGTCACATTATCGACTTAATCGATCTGTGCGGCGACCTGGGTGAAAACGGCGTGATGGTGTTCGGCTCACCCAAGCAACGCTGCACGCAGGATGGCCTGACCTCCGCGGAAGCCGCTGCTAATTTCACGGAAGGGCTTGCGGGCATCGCGCCCCACGCAGCGCAACGCGGGGTGACGGTGTTGGTGGAAGCCCTGCCTCTCAACCAGTGCGACGTCGTCACGACGCTGGCCGAAGCGGCGGCAATCGTGAAGCAAGTGAATAGCCCGGCCGTGCGTACGATGTTCGATACGCACAACGCAGTGGACGAATCCTCGCCGCATGCGGCGCTGGTGGACCATTATTTCGATTTGATCCGCCACGTCCACATCAATGAGATTGACGGCCGCCACCCCGGCACCGGTAACTACGATTTCAAACCGGTTTTGGATGTGCTGCGCCGGCGCGGCTACGGGCACTGGGTGTCGCTCGAAGCTTTCGATTTTTCGCCGGGCCCCGAAAAAATCGCGAACGACTCATTGCGATACATCGAAAAGGAACTCGACCAACTGGCTCTATGAAACGCTACGTAGTGACGGGAGGGGCCGGATTCATTGGCTCCGCATTGGTGCGCCGGCTGCTGGCCCAAGGCGATGGCGAAATACACGTGATCGACAACCTGTTTTCCGGCCACGAAAAAAACCTGGAGGAAGTGCGATCGAAGGTCGAGTTGCACAAATTGGACATCCGCGATTACGGCGGGGTTGCGGCCGCGGTTATCGGCGCCGACGTTGTGGTTCATCTGGCGGCTATTCCCTCGGTGCCGCGATCGATTCATGATCCGGTTCCCTCGCACGAAGTGAACATGAACGGAACCTTCAACGTTTTTCGCGCGTGCGCGGAGGGGAAAGTAAGACGCGTGGTGTATTCCGCTTCGTCATCCGCTTATGGGGACACGGACGTTCTGCCGAAGGTGGAAACCATGGCTCCCCGCCCCAAGTCGCCATACGCCGTGCAAAAACTGACAGGCGAATATTACGCCGGGGCCTTTCATTCCTGCTTCGGCCTGGAAACCGTTTCGCTTCGTTTTTTCAATGTGTATGGCGAGCGCCAGGACCCGTCGAGCGAATACTCGGGCGTACTCTCGTTGTTCATGCGGGCGCTGATCGAGCGGCGTGCTCCCATCATTTTCGGCGACGGCGAACAGACCCGCGATTTTACGTATGTGGAGGATGTGATCGCGCTAATCTGGAAGGCCGCGACTGTATCCGGCGTCGGCGGCCGCATGTACAACGCCGGAAATGGAAACCGATATTCCCTGAATCACGTGTGGGACGCATTGCAGAAAATCGAAGGCGTCTCGATCGCGCCAGAATACGGCCCGCCCCGCGAAGGCGATGTGCGCGATTCGCAGGCCGATACCACCGCCGCGCGGCGCGATCTGGGCCACGATCCGCAGTACACTCTCGAGCAAGGTCTGCGCCGGACGCTGGCCTGGTACAAGACTCAATAGCCGGCATGCTGAACATCATCCGGGACACGATTCGCAAAATTCCCAGAGGAAAAGTCGCGACCTACGGCGACGTCGCGCGCGCCGCCGGATTTCCCGGCCGTGCCCGGCAAGTGGTGTGGGCATTGCGAAACGCGCGAGGGCTGCCGTGGCATCGCGTGCTGGGAGCGGGCGGAAAAATCATGTTGCCGGGTGAGTCGGGTCTGGAGCAGCGGCTACGCCTGGAAACTGAAGGCGTTGCGTTTCGGAGTGGGCGCGTGTGGATGGCGGAGCACCAGCATTCGTTCGAAAAAATCAAAACGAAGAAACGGACGAAATAACGTATCCTGAAGACATGGAATTCCCCAGGCTCCTGCCCGTCCGGCAAAACTTCCCGGATCGGGCTATTCACGACGTAGCCGGCGAGGTCCAGCGCCAGCTCGTTGCGTCGGCGTTCAGTTCACGGCTTAAGCCTGGCGCGCGCGTCGCGCTGGGCGTTGGCAGCCGGGGCATCGCCAATATCGCGGCCATTGTCCGCGCGGCCGTGGACTATTGGAAGTCGCAGGGCTGCCAGCCTTTTATTTTTCCGGCCATGGGCAGCCACGGCGCCGCAACCGCCGAAGGACAGGCGGATGTGCTGGCGCATTACGGCATCCATGAAGCCACCATGGGCTGTCCCATTGTCAGCGCGCTCGAAGTGATTTCCCTGGGCAAAACCGCGGACGGCATCGAAGCCTTCATGGACCGCAATGCCTTCGATAGCGACGGCGTGATGCTGATCGGCCGGGTAAAATGGCACACCGATTTCGCAGGCAAAATCGAGAGCGGCCTTTTCAAAATGATGGCCATCGGTCTGGGTAAATTCGCCGGGGCGCAGCGCTACCATACCTATGCTTACAAGCTCGGCCTGGAACACGTCATCCGCAGCGTGGGCCGCCAAGTCCTGAAATCCGGCAAGGTTTTGGGTGGGCTCGCAATTCTCGAGGACGCCAACCACAACACGGCGCAGTTGACGGCCGTTCCGGTAGAAGACATGGAGCGCAAAGAGGAAGAATTACTGGCGCTGGCTAAAACATGGATGGGCCGGATTCCGCTGCCGCTCGACATTCTGATTCTGGATGAAATCGGCAAGAACATCAGCGGCGCCGGAATGGACACCAAGGTGGTGAATCGCAGCGTGTATGGCGAGTCGAATCCCTGGCCGGGCGAACATCGCATGGAGCGTATTTTTATTCGTGGATTGAGCGATTCGAGCTACGGAAACGGCGTCGGGCTGGGAATGGCCGACGTAGTGCATGACCGCTTGCTGGAAGCGATCGACTGGCATCCTACACGCATCAACTCGCTCACTGCGTCGACGCCCGCCGCCATCCGGACACCAATTCATTTCCCGAGCGATCGCGAGTGCCTCGAGCGGATGGCCCCCACGGTGGGAAAAGTGGATCTTTCAGAAGTGACCTACGGATGGATCCGAAATTCGCTCGAGCTGGGATTACTAAGACTAAGTGAGAATCTGCGGGACGAGATCAATAAGAATCCGTTGCTTGAAATTGTGGGGCCCGCGGAAGAAATCGACTTCGATGTCGCGGGGGACTTAGCAGGGCTGGCAGTTGCGGAAAAAGCTCTGACTCACTAAGTCACTTACAGATTCACTTAGTAAGTCCTGTTGGAGGATAGGCGAGAAGAGGATAATCCGCTCGCCTACCCGCCAAATAGGGTTTAGCTCGGTGACGCGGCAGCGGTCATTACGCTGGCGATCTTGCTGAAGATCGTGCTTATGCTGGTTGCGACGCCCGGCATAATCGCGCCCGCGGCAACCGCCACGAAGCCCGCCATTAAAGCATACTCAATCAGGTCCTGCCCACGAGTATCCTTCCAAATTCTCAACTTCCAAACCAAATTCGTAATTCGTGTCATGTAGTTTCCTCTCCCTGGCAACGGAGTCTTCCGTCGCTATTGGTAAGTTATCATCTGAATCCGGTACGCGAAATCAGGGTTAGAGCTTAGAACAAATCTAAATTCGCCTAGTGGAAGTCCCAAGGTGCGGGCCGGTAATAGTACCTTTCGTACCAGTGACATAGCGCGTTGGTTCCAGTTAGTGAACTGGTCTGGCAGTTAGTACTATGATGCAAAATTCCGAAGATGTATCTTACTCCACTCTAGGTGCTTGTGGGGCAGGTTGATAACCCGCCGCCGACTGTAAAATCGGCCTTCTTCTATTAAGCATTACCGGACAGGCCGATTTTACAAATCGGCGGCAGGATACCATCCTGCCCCACAAAAGATACTACAGCCGCAGCTTGCTGAATTCGTCGATCAAAGCGAAGTTAGTATGCACTGACGCAACGGTCTCGCCTCGCTGCTCAATCCGTCCGGCATGCACGTGTCCCAGCGTCGCAGCCAACCGCAGATACTCCACCTTTTCAGGATCGATCCCCATGATGCGGCAACAAGTGGCGTCCACAGCCACCAGATCGTGCCCCATCACCAGCACGCCCGCCGGCTTAGGCGTGCCCTGAATCGGCCCGTTTCCTTCCATCCCTACAATGCCGTCGACAATCGCGAAGGTATTGCGGAACACGCGGTTCAATTCCACTATAGATTGAGGGATCCCGATGTAATGCAGCTTGTTCTTGGGCCATCCATAGACGGACCCCGGCACCATGCCGAAAAAATTCTTCATGGAAAGCGTCGCCCCCGCCCAATGATGCGTCTTCATTTTCGCGAGCGACACAATCAGGTCGGCGGCCAGCACGGTTTTTGGGAAATAAAACTCGGGTTCGCCCGCGAAGCCCTGAATCGGCGCCACATCGTCGCGATTGAGGTCGGTGAAGATGCTTTCAAACTTCGGGATGGACAACCGATAGCGCGCATCCTCAGCCAGGTCGAGCGTATCGCGCCGGTGCCCCGGACCTTCCCCAATCTTGACCTCGGCCGCTCCCAGCCGATGAAACAGTTCCACCGCCGCCGCGATTACGGATGCGTCGGTGTTAATCACAGTCGCCGAATCGAACTCCACCAGGTTGGGTTTCAGCAACACGCGCTTGCCGCGCACATCCAGTCCGCATTGGCGAACGCCCTCCAGCATTCTGCTCACTAGATCTTCCGAGTACGACCGCGCGCGCACAATCGCCACCGGGGAATTCCCCGGCGGCCCGTCCGGCAACTTGGGCGGCTTCTGGAGCTTCAGACTGGCGTAGCCGGCCGTGGCCGCTACCCCCACCAACGGAATGAATTGCCGGCGAGTCAAGCAGTGCCTCCGGTGCGCAAAAGCTGGTAATTTCCGCCAGGATGCCCGAGGGCTTCAATCGCGGTCAGCATCACATCGTTTGAGATCCTGGCGTCGTTCGCGGGCGCATCGACATTCTCTCCGTGGCACCGCAGTGCGATGGCAAGCCAGGCCTTCGCCAGCGACGATTTCGTTTCTTCCCGGAAGCGCCGCGCGGCTTCGAGTGGAAAGGCCAGCTCCCTGGCGCCGCGGCCTTGCAACCCGATGAGCGCCAGCGCCGTAGTCTCCGGATACGACGGCAGGTCAAAATTCAGTACGTTCGGATTCCCGCAATTCCATCCACCATCGCGGCACCGCCGGCTCAAGACCAGTTCCTCGCCATCGCGGACGCGACTCTGAAGCTCCGGACCGCGATGCAGGCCCGCCACCTTCTTCAACGCCACTAGGGTATGCACCGTAGGCTCGATCCACGACGCGTTCCCCTCCCGCCAAGGCCACCCTTTGTGTGAAAAATCAAGCTTGGTATTGATGATGTGGAGATGCGAGATCACCCGGTTGGTAAGACTGCTCTCCACGCCCGCCACTCGCAGCAGCCAATCCACCGAGTTGCGCACGCTGGCGTCATAAACGTTGCGTACGCACGCCAGCGTGACCGCGTGCGCGGTAATCCAAGTTCCGCTCGAAACCTGAGCAGTGGGCCGCGAGCTACCGTCCGGCGTCTGCCAGGATCGGACCAGCTTCCAGGCATTTTCCAGCCGCCCTTCCGACCCCGCCGTCCCGTGCAGCGCAAGCATGGCGTAGGTGGTAGGCTCAAGCCACGACTGCTTACCGGGAAAATATCCCCAACCGCCATCGGAATTCTGAGTGGTGCGCAAGAACTCCAAACGCGATTCCAGATACAGTTCACCCACGGAGTCCTCATCGGCAACTCAGCCGAAAACCTGTAGGACAGGTTGGTAAACTGGTTACCAACCTGCTACAAGGAAAGATTTGAAAGAGACGGTCAAAGTCCTCTTCGCGTCCGGGTCCGAGGATTTGATCCCCACCGCGATCGAGCATATGGAGAAGCTCTACCCCGAGCTTCCGCTCATCGTAGTGTCCGAATTTCCGCCGGAACATTCACGCTGGATTCCGTTTCCTTTGTCGCGCGGGTTCCGGGACAATCTGGCGCTGGTACGTTGGCATTTTCGCAATAGCCGCGTGCGCCTCTCCGCCGTGATTCTGCAGCC